>JAUVEG010000256.1 GCA_030594925.1 Gammaproteobacteria bacterium | reverse complement strand
ACCACGGGCTGCTGATCTTTTTTTCCGCCCTTGTGTTCCATGATGATCAGTTTTGCCGCCTGGCGGCTGCCGCGTGAGACAGAGAGCAGTGAATCCATCTTGAGCTTTTTCATCTCCTTCTCGTCGAGAATTTTGCAACTGAATTTGGTCTGCTTTTTTGCCAGTTTTTGCGCCTTGCCGGCGAGATAGGTTGGGGTACAGATGTTGCCGGGAAGGTTGGAGAGGTCGCGCGCCAGTTTCATGCCATCGGCAATCGCCTTGCCATGCGCCACTGCTTTTTTTGCAAGCTGGTTATCTATGCCGGCAGTGATCAGTGTAATTTCACCAACAAGTTTCTGTTTCGACGGTATGCTTTTACATTCATCAAAGCGATAGACGGAATTTTCTGAGTAGAGCGCCGTTTCCCGTATCAGGGAGTAATGCGTTTCAGCAGCCGCCTCTTCGAGTGGCAAAGTGATAATTGCATTTGTGCAATTCTCCTGCTGCAGGCGTTTCATGACGGCTTCGATCACTTCCCGGGTTGTTTTTGCGTCGATCTCTTTTTTCTTGCCGACGCTGACGAGCATCACGCGCAACGCCTTGATCCCCGGAAGATTGTGAAAAACCAGCGTCGATCCGGCTTCACCTTTGAATCCGCTTTTTTTTGCGAGTTGATGCAGTAAACCGTCGCTGGCATCATTCACCTGGGCAGCGATGCTGGTCATGCGGTTGTTTTTCAGCATCGGTACGACCAGGCAGTTGCCTGAGAGTTTGACTGGAGAGCTGCTTTTTATCTCTATTTTCATGTTGAATGCCTGCTGCTGTGAATCTGTTCTGTTAGTATGACCTAAGGAATGAGGCATTTATTAAAATACCAATCTCGCTTGTCTTTTTGCGCGTAGTTTTCGCCACCACTTTGGTTACATAGTTCACTATGCGCCCGACGTGGCAACAAAAACCACAAACAAAAATCCTGCACATCCTGGTATTTTAATTTCTGCCTCATCTCTAACTGTACCAAATTCTCCTACTGGAAACAGAAGGCATGTTGAGTTTGCCAATACTTGATCGCTACATCAGTTCTGAAATTCTGCGGATTTTTGCCGTCATTCTAACTATTCTAGTACTTATTCTGGTTGGTGGAACACTGGTGCAGATGCTGCGGCTGGCCGCCGGCGGCTCCATTCCTCCTGAATCGATCATTACACTGGTGTCTCTTGAGGTGCTGCGTCTCAGCGGACGACTCATCCCGGCAGCTTTTTTCTTTGCGACTGTGATGGCGCTGGGACGCATGTATCAGGATCAGGAGATGACGGTTCTGCAAACCAGCGGTGTGGGTCCGCTGCGAATCATCCGTATCGTTGCTGTTGCGGCATTGCCAATGGTGCTGATTTCCGCCTGGCTGGTGTTGTGGCTCTATCCGGTTGCCGGGAGGGTGTCGGATGAGCTCAAAAAACAGCATCAGGACGCCGTGCTGCTCTCGGCGATCGGGGGCGGGCGTTTCTATGAGGCCAGGGGAGGGGAGTTGGTCTTTTATGCGAAATCTGTCGATGCGGCTTCCTCAACTCTGGAGAATATCTTTATCCAGATCCGGCTGGAGAATGAGGTTGTTCTGATTACCTCTGACAAGGGGCGTCATTTCCTGAATGAAGCAACCAACCGCAGGCAGGTGGTGCTTGAAAAAGGCAATGAATATGTTGGCTTCCCCGGATCTGAAACCTTCTCGACCATGCGTTTTGATGAATATGCCATCGAGATCAATGCCACGCCAGGCGGGAAAGTAAGATTTGACTACAGCAATGTCGATACGCTGGATCTTCTCGCTTATGATGACATCAAAGCGAGGGCGGATCTTCAATCACGCCTGATATTTCCGCTTTCGGTGATGGCATTTGCACTACTGGCGATTCCGCTCAGTCGCGGCAGCCCGAGAACCAGTCCATACACACGCATTATTTTTTCTGTTTTAACCTTTCTGGTATTTATGGTGCTAACCAAATCTGCCGAAAAATGGATGATCAAGGGGATGACCCCGGAGTGGATCGGGGTGTGGTGGATCATTGTCTCTATTCTAGCTGCGGCAATTGCTGTTTTTGCCTATGACCGTGTGCGCTTCATCCACAGCGGGAGGTCACATGCAGCGCATTGACTGGTATCTACTGCGGGTGATTGCAACCTGGTTTCTCATCATCCTGGCGATACTGGTTTCATTTCGTGCTATTGGTTTTCTTGTGCGTGAGACCGGGGATGTCGGAAAAGGTGATTACCAGTTAACCCATGTATTGCTTTTGACACTGATGCGTATCCCGGGCTTTATCTATGAGATTTTTCCGGCCGCAGTGCTTTTTGGCGGGCTGATGGGACTCGGTGGTCTGGCGCGGAATCAGGAGTTGATGGCGATGCGGGCAGCAGGAGTCTCTATCGGAAGGCTGGTTGCATCACTTCTCAAGACAGGCTTGATCCTTGCTGTTGGCGGGGTGTTTGTAGGAGAGATAGTGGCTCCTGCCCTGGAGCAGGAGAGCGAGGTAATGCGCTCTGAGTGGTTGCATCAACAGACGATTCTGCAGTCCGAATATGGTGTCTGGATCAGGGATGCAAACACCTTTGTCAATATACGGCGTATCGATCCGGAGCGGAAAATTTCTGATATTGCCGTCTATACATTTGCTGATGATGGCACTCTGAAAATGATGCAGAGCGCCACCGGGGCGAAATATGATGGCGAAAAGTGGATATTGCAGGGTGTCAGTGAACTTGAACTCGGTGAAGAGGGCAATACCCTGGTGCAGCTTTCACACAGGGAGTTGGGACTCGATCTGAAGATGGGGTTGCTGCTGAATTTGGGGGTCGATCCGGCATTTTTGTCAATGACCGAGCTGTTCCACTATATCTCCTTTTTACATGACAATGAACAGCGCAGTCCTGAGTATGAAGTGGTTTTCTGGTCAAAAATGGTTGTTCCCGTGTTGAGTATACTGTTGTTGTTGCTGTCGCTGCCCTTTGTCATCAAAGATATTCGCAATGCTGATATGGGCAAGCATCTGATGGCAGGAGCCATTATCGGTGTACTCTTCTTTCTGGTGAGTAAAACAGCGGGATTTGCCGGTGTGGTTTATGATATTTCACCACTTTTTGTCGCATGGACGCCAGTGCTGTTGATTGCCGCCGCAACCGCATGGTTATACCGGCGGCTGGTGTAGTTTTTATTGCCGTCGAATC
>JAUVEG010000070.1 GCA_030594925.1 Gammaproteobacteria bacterium | reverse complement strand
ACTGATTAATCAGGAATAGACACAACATTTCAAGGAGAGAAAGGGATGTCTCGAAATAAAATTTTACCGCTATTGATCATCGGATGGTTGATGGTTTCATCAGCTGAAGCCTTGATCCTGAACCAGGCTCCGGATTGCAGTCAGGCTGCAGCGACGCCCGATCGGCTGTGGCCGGTGGATCATGCGCTTGTTGCGATACAACTCTCCGGGGTGACGGATGCCGATGGCCACGAAGTCAGTATCTCTGCAAAGTGCATCGTCCAGGATGAACCGCTGAATTCGACGGCTGACGGCAACACCCTGCTGGATGGCGCAGGTCTCCACAGCGACCGGCCACTGGTACGGGCGGAACGCGCCGGCAACCGGGACGGGCGCGTCTACCATATCGTATTTCATGCAACAGACAGCGAGGGAGCAGCCTGCTCCGGGCAGGTTGCTGTCAGCATTCCACACAGCGAGGAGTTGGATGCAGTGGATAGCGGCAGTCGCTACCCTTCGCTGGAGGGCGGTGAAAATTGTGATGCACTGCCGCTCAACAACCCGCCAATCATCTATTCAGACCCCGTTGCCGACGCGACGGTCAACAGCGCATACCACTACGATGTCGATGGGCATGATGCGGATGCAGACCAGCTTCTCTACAGCCTGGTCAATGCGCCGCAGGGGATGATTATTGATCCGCATAGCGGAGTGATCAAGTGGACGCCGGGAGCACAGCAGGAGGGCGATCACAGCATCGAGGTCAAGGTGACCGACAGCGGAGGTCTGCAGGCCTCTCAACGCTATGAACTCTTCGTCGAGGGGCTTCCGGATCAGCTCTCCGTGCGCATCATCGCCAACCCGGTTTCCGGTGCTTCACCACTGAAAGTGCGCTTCAGCCCGGATGTGCAGAATAACAATCTCGTCATCACGAAATACCAGTGGGACTTTAATGGGGATGGCCAGAGAGATCTCAGCGATACATTTGGCGCGCCCAAGAGCTACACCTACACCGGAGCGCCGGGTGATGAGTTCACCGCCAACCTGACGATCTTCCCGGCAGGCGCCGATCCAATCACCGCAAGCAGAAAGATTACCATCACCAATCAGCCGCCATCCGTGCAGGTGTCGGCAGATGTGACCAATGGGCATGCTCCGTTGCAAGTGGTGTTTACGGTGACAGCACAGGATCCTCAGGGGATTGGCCAGGTGAGCATCGATTACGATGGTGATGGTGTTTTTGATGAAACACAAAGCGGTGGGTCGGTGAATGGCTCCTGGCAGTTTCAGACAAACTATCTCGATGAGGGATATTTTCTGGCGCAAGTGAAGGTGAGTGATGCCCATGGCGCTGAAACAGTCGTCTCCAGCCATGCGATTTCAGTCGATGTCAATAATCCTCTGGATCCGGTTATTCAACTCACGGTGACTCCGGATAGAGGTGATGCTCCACTTGCTGTGACACTGACTGCGACTGCCGGGATTTTTGACGGCAGCACGCTGGCTCAGTGGGCCTGGGATCTCGATGGTGATGGGGAGTTTGAGACGCAGGGAGGTGTGGATGGCACGGACACCATCCATGCCACCTATCGTGGCGTCGGCTCATACTATCCGCTTGTCGAAGTCATCACGAGCAGCGGGCGCACAGCAAGAGCCTCGTTGGTCATTCGTACCAGCTCAACTGCACTCCCCTCCATCGCCATCTCCGACAGCAGTGACACCATCAATGTCGATGCCAGCGAGGTTGCTTCGATCAATGTGAAGCTCCCTTTTGAAACCGATCTGGAGCTGTGGATAGAAGATGCAGACGGAAGCCGGGTAAAGAGGCTGCTCACACAACAAAAGCACCCGGCCGGGGCATTCGAGTTCTCCTGGAATGGAAGTGACCAGCAGGGCGCAGTTGTTCCTGCAGGGGATTACTACGCCGTGTTGGGGTATACGGCTAATGACCGTAAACAGGAGATCGATTTGCGCACCTCGACAGGCGGGCGGCTTACCTACTACCGCAGAACCAGGAGCAATCCGCGTACATTCGACCGTCTTGAAGCTCCCCTGGTGGTCGATTATGAAGTGCATAATCCGGCGGAAGTCACCTTCTTCTGGCAGATCTCCTGGGGCCAGCGCCTGATGACGCTGCTGGAGCATCACCGCATGGGACGGGGCCACTACAGTCTCATGTGGAATGGCGAGTACCCCGGTGGTGAAAAGGTGCCGGACACCATGCGCAGACTGCTGCCGGGCATCGTGCGCTACAACCTGCCGGATAACGTCATTTTTGTGAAGCACAATCCGAGCATCGATGAGTATCATCTCAGCTCCACCATTATCGCTGATCCACGCCGCGAACCCATCGGCATCGATATCACCTTAAGCAAGCACAGCAGTGTCGAGATGGTGGTCGCTGATATGCAAACAGGCAGCCGTGTCGCCACGCGTCTCTATGCGGATTTACCTGCGGGCAACAACAACCTGAGCTGGGACGGCAAGAACAACGAAGATCAGCTTCTTGCTCCGGGTGACTATCGTATCGGTGTGCGCTCCATTGATGAACAGGGAAGCCGCAGCCTGTTTCTCTACCGTACCCAGCGTCTGCAATATTAGGAGAATCACTATGAAAAGGGTCAAAAGGACAATAATACTTCCACTGTTGCTGCTGTGCGGCATCTCCCAGGCAGCTGAGGATGCCGACCTCATCAATGCGGTCAACGCACGCCTTGCACAGCTGCAGACCGAAGTCTGGCAGCTGGATGACGCGATCTACAAGCTTGGCAATATGGATCTCAGCGATACACAAAAATACGAGCTCATTGCCGAGCAGAGTTTCTCCGAGACTGAAAAGATTGTCTCCAGCTATGGCTTGACCCTGAAGCAGCTCTACTCTTACGAGGCAACGCATCGGCAAGCACTGAATGCCTGGCTGCAGGAGCATCATGACCAGGTGGATCAAATCAAGGTGCTAACAGAGGAGATCATGCAGCTGCAACTTCAGTTTGATCAGTTGATCCAGCCTGGGGCAGGGTAACGACTCAACAATTGTCATTGTGAGGAAGGTAGTACAAAGTGTCATTGCGAGGAGCCTGCGACGAAGCAATCCCGGTTTTGACGGAGCGTCGGGAGAGGTCGCGGTTACCGCGCCCATCCATGGGCTCCGCCCTACGGGCCGCACTTCATGCGTTCAAAATCACTCCCGGTGATTTTGTCGCTCGCAATGACGGGGTTGTATGAATTAATCGGAGTTTTCCTATCTCAAGGAGTGAGAACATGAAACACAGCATCAGGCAATATATCATCGCCGCCATCGCATTCGCAGCGCTCTTTTCGGGCATTCAGGCGCATGCCTACGACGCCCCCTGGAATGGCTGGCGGGAGGACATCACGGGCCCCGGCCCGGAGCCGGAAGAGGATTGTCAAAACGGCGAGTGCGGCTCCCCCGGTGAATGCAACACCGGCTCGCCGGTCTATACGGCCAGGGGATCCCTGGTCTGGAGTGACACCGATGTCCGCTTCCCCGGAGCAATCCGGGTCGGACTCAAGCGCACCTACAACTCGTTTGACTATCGCGCAGGCATGTTCGGCCGCGGCTGGATGACTGCGCAGGAGTCCAACATTGCCCGCACTTACAAAGCGGTATCGCAGGGCAGCGCGGATGGATCGTCAACCACCGCCACAACATTCGAGTCATCGCCGGTGTGGTTTTCCGCATACGGACGGCGTTACAAGCTGCAGGAGAGTGCAACTGCCTGTACGCCGCCGCAGGCGCTGTTTTTCACCTTTGAGAAACAGCCTGACGGCAGCTTCAAACAGCTGTTCGAGGAGAGCCTGAGTTTTTCCATCTACAACGACAGCGGAGAGTTGCTGGAGAGCTATTCGGATCAGAACGGCTCGAGTGTCTACTACGACTATGACGAACAGGGTCGCCTGGTGCGCCAGCATGACAGCTATGGATTCGCACTGAATTTCATCTATAACGAGCGCGGCTTTGTCCGGCAGGTGAGTGATCAGGCCGACCGTCTCTGGAGCTACAGCTACGATGACTACGGCAACCTGGTGCAGGTTGTGGACCCCGACGACAACAGCCGGGATTACGGCTATCGCCTGGTCGACAACACTGGTTACAAACAGCACCTGCTGAGCCGAGTGCATGACAACCTCGACGAACAGCAGTTGAGCGTCACCTGGAGTGAGAGCACGCTCTATAACAAAAAGGCGATGCGTGTCAGCAGCTACACCGAACGCGACGGCCATCGCCATGACTACAGCTATGCGCAAACCACCTACAACGGCGTCCCGGCCGTGCGCGCCATCAAGAGCAGCCGGCAGGTGGACTCCAATGCCATCATCGAATCTCAAACCTATATCGCTGATGCCAACAACTACAGGATTCTGCAGCGCACTAACGCCACCAGAAATACGACGCTGCAGAGAGCCTATAGCAATCGCGGGCAAGTGATCGAGAGGCGTGATGAACGTGGCAACACCACAAGATTCGAGTACAACGCAGCCGGGCGCACAACCAGAATGACTGAGATGGCAGGCTCCGGCAGCGAACGCGCCACCACGATCAGCTATATCGACAACAGCAATCGCATTGCATTGATCGATGAGTATGGAGAGCGTGAGACACGTTTCAGCTATGATGCCGAACGGCGCATGCTCAGCAAAACCCTGCTCGACCTGGCAAGCGGCGACAGCCGCAGCTGGAGCTATGGCTACCACTCCAACGGCAACGATAGCCAGGGCAACCCGGTGCTGGGCAGGCTGGCTTCAGTCGATGGCCCGCAAGCGGGCGTGCAGGATCGACACGCTTTTTTCTACAATGCGCAGGGGCTGGTGAGCCGGGTGGAGCAGCCTCTCGGTCAGACTCTTGGCTACAGTTACAACACGGCAGGCCAGCTGCTTGCTGCGACCGATGCCAACGGGGTGACCACGGAGATGCGCTTTGACAGCCGCAGCCGACCGCTGCTGATCGATCGGGATGGGCGCAGCATATCCATTGAATATACTGCGCAGGGCAGGATCAGCAAGATCACCGACGAACTTGGGCGGGCGACATCGCTCACCTACGACGATCACGACCAGATGCTGCAGGTCAGCTATCCGTCCGGAGACAGCCTCGGCTTCAGTTATCTCTATGCATCCGGCCACACTGAAGTAACGCGCCGCTACTCCCGTGCAGACGGCGTCCTCGTCAGCACCGGCATCAGCCGCCATGATCCCGCTACCGGCCTGCCGCAGCAAAACTATCTGCAGAGTGCAACGGAACTGACAGCGCAGCATCAATACAACGGCCTCGATGATCTGCTGCAGACGACGCTCTACGGACAGTTCGGCAATACCACGGGTGTTACTGCATCAACTTTCAGCTATGACTACGACAGTGAAGGACGCTTGAAGCGGGTCAGTGATGCTCTGAACGGCGTTACCATGTTTTCCCATGATCTCTTTGGCCGTATCACGCAGATCACGGATGCCAATGGCGCGGCAACGCAATTCAACTACTCCTCATTGGGAGAGCTGACGCAGCGGCTCAGTCCCGACAGCGGCTCAAGCAGCTATGACTATGATCCCGCTGGTAATCTGCTCAGCCAGATCGATGCCAATGGCCTGCACACCAGTTACATCTATGACGCCCTGAACCGCCTCACCGGCATCGATTATGCAGGCAACGGCCTCGATACAACATTGCGCTATGACGAAGGCGCATTCGGCAAGGGCCGCCTTACCTCGGTGACTGATGGCTCCGGCAGTCGCCGCTACTACTATGATGAGCGTGGCCTGCTGCTGCAGAGCAGCGCCACGGTTGCCGGTCGATCTTTTGATGTCAGCTACAGCTACAACGATGCAGGTGAACTCATCGGTATCGGCTACCCATCCGGTGCGCAAGTCAGCTACAGCCATGACAGCGCGGGGCGGCTCAGCGGTATCGTGCACGACCACAATGGCAAGAACACCGCGCTGCTTGGCAGCATCAGCTGGAGCGGCCCCAACATGGCCGGCTACCAACAGGGCAACGGCGTCACTACAGAGCTGGTTTATGACAGCGCTGGCCGTTTGATCGAGAAACGCTATGGCGGCAGCAACAACAAACTGCAGCTTGTACTGGACCGGCAGGGGCAGATCACCGGCCAAAGCTGGACGCGCGACGGCAACAGTGAGACCAGCGGCTTTCTCTACGACCATCTCGGACGCCTCACGCAGGATGGCAGCGACAGTCAGGCATTCAGCTATGATACGGCGGGCAACCGCCTGACGAGGCAGAAGAGTGGCTCCAGCGACAGCTACAGCTATGACGCCGGCAGCAACCGCCTCAACCAGGTTGAGACGAGTGTGATTCAGCGTGATGCTGCCGGCAACAGGCTCGACGATGGCATCAGGCAATATCAATACAACGCCATGAACCGCCTGGCGCAACTGAGCAGCAGTCAGACGCAAATAGAGGCCAGCTACAGCTATAACTATCAGGGAGAGCGGGTTAGAAAAGAACTTGCCGGCGCGCAGATTGCTGATATTCGCTACGTCTACGGCCAGGATGGTGAACTGCTGGGTGAATACAACAGCGATGGCAGCGTCATCAGGGAGTACATCTATCTCGGAGCCGGAGCGGTCAAGGAGTTGATTGCCCAGATAGAGGCTGGCGGGACTATAGTCACCATCCACAGCGATCACCTCGCAACCCCCAGGCTGGCGACCGCAGAAGATCAAACCATCATCTGGCGCTGGAACAGCGACGCCTTCGGAACCACTGCCGCCGATGAAGACCCGGA
>JAUVEG010000110.1 GCA_030594925.1 Gammaproteobacteria bacterium | reverse complement strand
TGGACAAACAGGATGTCAATATCGAGGATATCCAGCCCGTCGGCAGCTATGCAATCAAGATCATCTTCGACGACGGCCATGACTCGGGTCTGTACGACTGGGACTATCTCTACGAGCTGGGCAAAAAACAGCCAATCTACTGGACAGACTACCTGGACCGCCTGCATAAAGCCGGACACAAGCGCACTCCTCCGAAACACATAAAACCTAACCTGGAAAAACCAGAGCCAATATGAGTTGTAGGGTGCAATAAGTGAAACGCATTGCACCTTTCCATGCGGCGCAATGCGCTGCGCTTATTGCGCCCTACAGGCTACGAACTAAAACCTTTGATGCGCCTCGTTCCTCTGCACATCCTATAAACGCATCACCTGGATGCTAAACATGCCATCAATACAAAATTCTCGGGATATTTTTACCGTATCGCGCCTCAATATCGAGGTGAAGGCCGCGCTGGAGGGGAGTTTCCCACTGCTGTGGGTCACCGGTGAGATCAGCAATCTCGCAACGCCGCGTTCCGGCCATCTCTACTTTACACTCAAGGAGAGCGGCGCCCAGGTGCGCTGCGCCATGTTTCGCAGCCGCCGCAACCTGTCGCGTTTTCAGGCGAAAGACGGCATGCAGGTGATCGTGCGCGCCCGCGTCACCCTCTATGAACCACGCGGCGATTACCAGTTGATCATCGACCACATGGAGCAGGCAGGTGAAGGTCTGCTACGTCAGAAGATCGAAGAGCTGAAACAGAAACTCGACGCCGAGGGACTCTTCAGCAGCGATCACAAGCAGTCAATCCCCCTGTTTCCGCAGCGCATCGGCGTGATCACATCGCCAACCGGAGCGGCCGTCCACGATGTGCTGACAGTACTGCAACGACGCTGCCCGGCGATTCCGGTGATCCTCTATCCGGTTGCCGTACAGGGTGAGAATGCAACTGCCGAGATCATCGAGATGCTCAAAGTGGCAGAGCAGCGTCATGAGTGCGATCTGCTGATTTTGACCCGCGGAGGCGGTTCGCTGGAAGATATGATGGCTTTCAATGATGAGCAGCTGGTGCGTGAAATCTACCGCCTCAGCATCCCGTTGATCTCCGCCATCGGCCATGAGATCGATACCAGCCTGAGTGACCACGTTGCCGACAGGCGTGCGCCAACGCCATCTGCCGCCGCTGAACTTGCAAGCCCTGACTGCGGGGAGCTGAAGCGCAAGACCGAATCCCTGGCAAGGCAGATATTGCGCATGCAGCAGAATCGGCTGCTGCAGCTGGCGCAGCGCATCGACGAACTCTCCATTCGCCTCACTCAGCAGCATCCCGGCAGCAGGCTGCGTGAACAGCATCGTCAACTTGAGACTCTGCAGCTGCTGCTGATAAAAAGCATGCGTCACCGGATCGATATGCTGAATTCCAGCCTGCGAAATCTGTGGCTTAGAGTCGACAGCCACTCCCCCATGCAGCAGTTGCAGCAGGCCCGGCAGCGCGTGGATAATCTCGGCGTGCGCTTGAAACAGCGTATGCAGCAACATCTGCAGCAGAGTCATCAACAGCTTGGCGGGATCTCACGTGAACTCAATGCGATCAGCCCGCTTGCTACGCTGGAGCGGGGTTATGCAATTACCCTGGATAGTAGTCAGTCACTGGTTAGAGACGCCAGCCGCCTCAGCGTCGATGATCAGATCACAGTACGTGTGGCGAAGGGAGAGCTGGAGTGCAGGGTTGAGAAGATATCAGCGTAATGATCAATCGGAGGTGGGACTTTAGTCCCGCACAAGCAGGCGAGGCTACTCTATAGTTTCCAGTACCCTTCCACTGCGGAATTTCACTGTATGTTTTTTCCCGCTCGAATCGGTCCACTCCATGCTGCCTTCCGGATCCATGGCGGCGGGAGGAGCTGACGCTGGCGCGTCTGCTAAAACCGCCTCTTCCAGTGCAGCTTCTGATTCCTGAAAATCCAGCCTCTCCTCGTAATTGAGAGCCTCGGCCAGTTGTTTGAGGTATGCCTTGGTCGCTGCGAGATTGTTACTGCTGGCGTCGATCTCCTGTTGCGTACTCACAAGCGTCACTGTGATCTCGTCAAGCTTGCCTATGGTCTCGGATAATTTCAGCTCATCCGCTGTGAACCTTGCGTCCATATCATAGATTCTATCTGAGATAAGATTCGTATTATTTTGAATATCCTGGAATTTTTCCTCATATTTTATCAGCGTTTCCCGGAGAGAGAAGATCACATAGAGATTGCCAAACAAAATGAGACCCATAAACAGCAGCAGAGCGTGTTTTCCCAGTGAGGATTTGGCCGGTTTCACTGTCGGGTTATCAGATTCGCTCATTCTATTTGATTTGGTTGCGCATGAGTTGATGGGATTGGCTTAGAATATTGAGTACATTATACATTATTATCAATGATTTATAGTCCTTTATTATAGAATAACATGAATTTATAAATTGTGATCGGACATACGCGTCAACTGCTGTTTCAACTGCCTCTCCGCCATCGCATAGCCTACCCGGCTCATGATAGCTAATTTACATGTTTGTCTACTTCACCCGACCCAGTTTTTTGAAAATTCGATCGAAAAAATGCAGATGTATAAATGCTCCAACCCATCCCACCAAACCGATACTCAGACCGACGACAATGCGGTAGAGAGTCTCACGGAACCTTGCCGTCTTCATGGCGACACCTGCTGTACGACCAACGAAATTGACCAGCCATATTCCGCCGAACATCAGCGTCAACATGGCAAGAATATTGCCGATAGTAAGAGTCTGCTTGAGCGCTTCCCATGCCTCATCCGGAAGCGTCAATTCGGGATGGCTGTACCAAAGATAAGCGATACCTGCCAGGACAACAAAGCCGACAACAAGGAGCGCGATCTTCAACGGGCGGTAGAGCTTCCAAACCCTGAAAAAGAGCATCGACGATGCTTTAAGATGGTCAGAAAGCCGCTTGTAATCCTCACCTGATGTCTCCTTGCATGTCATCCCCGGAGCGACCTTGAGAAATGCCCAATCGTGTTCTCCCCCCTGATGCATGGAGATGGTTGGTAAATTCTGCAGCGCAAGTTCGGCAGCCAGGTAACCACTGGTCATCAGTGCATAACTCTCGAGATCAGAAAATGAGTCCAGGTCGGTACGTACTCCCGCCAGCAGATTCTGTATATCCTTGCGAACACCATAAGGGGTGCATGGATCATTGTCACTCCGACGCTTGGGCGGCTCCTCGCATTCAAGCCAGTCGACTTGCTCGCCATCCAGACCCTGCTTGAGGTGCATGTAGGCGAACCCTTTCAGCAGCGAGCTCTTTTTGCGGGCCTTCAGATCCTGGTATTGGGCGCCACGTACACGGTGCATCATGATGCTGTTGGTGCGCAGCAGCGGCGAAATGACCCCGCCGCCAGGGTCGCCACTGCTGTTCAATTGCCCGGCAGCATCACTGCAGATGATGACGCTGCAGTCCTGCTCCAACAGGCTGGCTACACCCTGATTGTCATATACCCCGCCGTCGACCAGACGGATCGTTGTTTCGGGATAGAGATCCTTCAGGATAACAGGCTCGAACAGTCCCGGCACACAGGAAGAGGCGCCTACGGCTGTACCCAGACGCACACGTTTGTGTTGTGCCGGCGCCTCAGCGTAATAAAGGCGCCGATAGCGCTTGTTGCTGTCGACATCAGTGTCGATACTGACGGGAGACTCCCCCATCCAGGAGGCGGTAAACTGCCAATTATGTCCGCTGTTCAGCGTGGTGGCATTCAGCACCAGTTGCGGTATCTTGCAACAGCGCTTCCAGTTGTCTCTGCGCGGATTGAAACTCTTCGCTTCATCGACGGGTTGGATGAAGAGATCGTTTAGCCAACGCTCCTGATCTCCCTCTCCATCCTCAACACGACTGTAGATCAGCTCTTCGTAGAGTTCGCCCAGACGCTGGGTGCGGGAAAAGGAGGATTGAAAGATCATTTTCAAATTGGTCAACGGATTGGCAAGGATGCGAACCCGCGCATTTTCCTGCACTCCGGCTTTGAAGTCGCCCACCAGTTTCTCAACCAGGCGAATGTAGTCTTCGCGTCTGATTTTGTCTTCGCCTCTCTCCCGTTTCTTCTCTTTCTGAAACATCCTGCGCAGTTCGAGATAGTAGTGTGCGCCAATGATGGAGCCACCGGAGACACAGGAGATAATCTCCACGTGGCGCAGGAGATCCAGTTCCGCCATCTTCGCCAGAACACCGATGTGGTAAAGGGATGCGCGGAAACCGCCGCCGGAGAGGGCCACTCCCAACTTGCCTTGAAACATTGTGCGCAGCGCGTCAGCATTGCGGCCTAGAAAGTCGATCAGGGTCTGCCAGGCTTCGCTATCCTCCAGGCTGTCGCGGCTGATGTGAGGCGGAGGCTGAATCTGCACCAGATGCACCAGTTGCCTGGCTGTACTCTCATACTCCCATTCCGCTATGCCGGGCATTTCCCGGGCGATTGCCAGCCATCTCTTTGCCTTTTCACACTCCTTCAGCCCAAGAGATGCTTCTGCAAGCGTGGCTACCGCGGAGTAATCGCCACTGGCGAGATCCGCGCCACTTCGCCCTTCCAGCCCCGGAGTGAGGAAATCAATGACCGAGCGTCGAATATGCCGTGCATCCTCTCTGCGCACAGTTGCAGTCATGGAACTGCTGCCAGTCTCTATCGCCTGCTTCTCTTCCAGGTAGGCGAGAAGATCCTGCAGAAAAGCGGCATTGATAGCGGTGTAGCCGTCAGGCTCGATGCCAATCTCGAAGCCCCTGCGGTAGTATCCCAGGGATCGCTCCAGGTGGATCTGGTTGCCGTCGATGCCCCATCTGCGCTTGTAAATTGCACCGGCCAGCCCCAGGGTTTTCCGGTCGTTCGTGGTAGAGAGGTCGAACTCGTCACTGAGTATCGTCAGCGCACGGTTCAATGCATCATTTCGATTGAGATCCGGATCCTTGTAAGTGGCCAGTGCACGCTTTTGGACAAGCTTATCTCTGGAGTCGATCGGATAGCGGTTAAATTCCACCAGCATATCGAGCAGACGTCGGCCCCAGCCAAACTCGTCGCTTCTGATGAGCTCTTTGACAAGAGTCCAGATGGATTCTGTATCATCGTCGGATTGGTTATCATGCGGGGCTTTCAGGTAAATCCCGGCTCTTTTTATGAACTCTTCGGTTTTATCCTGCGCATCTATTGTTCCCATCGTCAAACCACCTCCTGATCCGGTTGAACCGTTTGAACTGCACGGCTCTTCATTCGCCATGTTGTCATTTCTCCCGGTGGTCGAAATGACAACTGATTTTGCACGGGGTTATTGAGATATTACGAAGTTACCCTGTTAACTCAAGATTCTGCTAATTCAGTATAGTAAAGTATTGCAG
>JAUVEG010000314.1 GCA_030594925.1 Gammaproteobacteria bacterium | reverse complement strand
ACGCCGAGTTTACTGCGACATCGATGATCGGCTGGATTGCGCTGGCGGGCATCATTGTGCGCAACTCTATCCTGCTGCTGGACTACACGATTCACCAGGTGACACAGGGAACGCATCTGGAAGAGGCCGTCATCATGGCCTGTAAAACCAGAACCCGGCCTATCCTGATTACCGCCTTTGCGCTGGTTGCCAGCGCCAGCGTGATACTGGACGATCTGATTTTCCAGGGCATGGCGATCTCCCTCGGCGCTGGAGTTCTGGTTTCCACCATCCTGACGCTGATTGTTATCCCATTGGGTACAGTCAAGGCGCGCAAGGCCCTCTATGATGTTGCCGGCGTGGATGAGCCGATGGGTTCAAGTGAATTTTTGTCTCCGGGTGGGAATGGCGGCGGCGGAGTTCCAGCAGAGCCGCCTTCCGGAAAATCATTCGGTGACCGTTTGATTGCCGTGTGGTCGATACTGATGACAGTGGTGTTGGCAATTGTCAGTGCCATCGGCGCCATCATCGGCTTCATCCGCCGCAGGCTGGCAAAACCTGAACCGGCTGCCGGGGTGAAGCCGGCACCGCAGGCTCGAACTGAACCACAACCGGCGCCGCAGGCGCGAGCCGAACCTCAAGCACAGCCAGCGCCGCAGGCAAAGCCTTCGGTGCCCGCAGTAGAGCAACCCGAGCCTGTGCCACCTGCTGTAAAGCCGGTTGAGCCTGTTGTCCGTGAGCAGGTTCCGCCTACTGCGCCGGAAGTTGTCCCGCCTGCAGTTGCAAAAGAGGCTCCTGCGGCTGAGCCTGCTGCTGTTAAGACACAGCCGGTCGTTGAGCCACCGCCGCCGATTGCTGACAAACCGGCTGCGGAAGTCGTTGCGAAGCAAGTTCCGCCTGCTTCAGCAGCAGATGATATTCTGCAGACAAGCCAGGCGTCAATGGACGATCTGGATATCATATCGGCGCCAATCAGGCACACAAAAGCCACTTCAACTGCTAAACCGGCAGGCGTGGGCAAAAATGAGGGGGCGAAGGCGAAGCCGTCCGGGCGCAGACGCCGTGGTATTCGTCTGCGTGATACTTCGACTGACTCTGAAGACGGGTTGAATTGAGGAGTTGGGATGATACAGTTGCTGTTGCAGGAGTCCTGTTGCTAGTAGTGTTCAGCGCTTCTGTCATGGCCGGATCAAGAGTCGAATATGGCGGAAAGCTGTATCAATTCCGCAATAGCGGATCTGCCGTCAGTTCCGATGATGCGTCAGGATCGAAGCATAAATTCCGTCCCCTTCAACGTCGCTCTGGAACAAATGCTCCTGCAGGCAGGAATATTGGAGGGGCAGCGGAGAATGGCCAGGGCTATGTGTTTCGTCCGTTGAGAAACAGAAAAAGATGGATCCCCGGGAGTGAGGATATCCGCGAGGATGCAGAGGCATGTCCAGCTATCGAGGAGAATCCGCGGCAGCGGAGTTTCTCTTCTCCAACATACAAGCCGTATAAACCACGGCAACGCTATCCGGGCGGTTATGAGGCTCCAGTATCCCCTCCAGGCGGTTATCTCCAGCCATCTCCTGAAATTCTAGGTTATCCACCCTGGTAGGATGACATCATGGGAAAACAAGGTAATAAAAAATAATGATCACAGTTATTGGTAGTCTCAAAGGCGGTTCCGGGAAGAGTACGGTCACCTTCAATCTCGCTGTGTGGTTGTCTCTGGCCGGACAGAAAGTGCTGGCGATGGATCTCGATCCGCAGGCGACACTGACTGATGTGGCTGATGTACGCGCAGAGGAGGGTTATCAACCATCGATTCAGGTTCGTGGTCGGCGTGCGATGGCAGAGGGAGTCGATTTCAGCGCTTATAATGAAGTTGTGATCGATGTTGGCACGGCTGATATGGATTCACTCAAACGCGCTCTAGTGCTTGCAGATAAAATTGTCATTCCTGTTCCTCCAAGTCAGGCTGATGTCTGGTCCACACAGCGTTTTATTCGTTTTGTCAGTTCGATTGTATCGACCCGTAAAAATCCGCCGGAAGTCTGCACCTTTATCAACCGCGTCGATATGCAGTCTGCTGCGAATGAATCCTATGAGACGGCTGCAGCACTGGTGAGTCTTCCCGGCGCGCGTTTTCTGTTGCCGCGGCTCTCGCAGCGCCCGGTTTTTCTGCACTCATTCAGCGAGGGACTCGCTGCAATGGAGCTCGACCCACGCGACCCCGGGGTACGCGAATTCAATGCGCTGGCTGCAGAACTCTATCCGCATCTGATACGATAAAAAAGTTGGCAGTCGTCAGTTTGCAGTAGGCAGCGCCTGTCCCTTGTTTTTCCCTGCAAACCGCCTACTGGCGACCTCAAACTTCTTTCCCGCAGCATTGACATTTCTCATCGGCTGAAGTAGTATATTAGAATATTCAATAATACTATAAGGCTGGGTTGCGTGAATACAGAAACAGAGATAAAAAAGCTCGACGAGGAGGTTCATAGTAACGAACAGGACCTCAAGAAACTCGATAAGGAGATGCATAAGGAGATACATCGCTGGGAGCTGATTGTCTACCCATCGCTGTTTGCATTTGTCATCCTCGCAGCCTATGGTTTCTACCTGATCTTCAATCTTGCCAAGGATGTTCACTTCATGGCAGTCAGCATCGACTCTAATATGACTATCCTCACCGGTGATATGCA
>JAUVEG010000199.1 GCA_030594925.1 Gammaproteobacteria bacterium | reverse complement strand
CGTTTGTTGCGCTCTTCCCGCCATGGAACTAGATTGATTTTTGCCATTCAGAGATATCCCCACAGCGCCAGACCACAAGCCACAGCCAAAGCCGGCGCCTGTGACCTGAGACGATCGATATCCACCTTTTTGGAAAACTGCATCTTTGCAAAAGGATCCCAGACCTTGACTGGCAGCGCAAGCTGTTGCTCCAGCAGGGCAGCGATCCCCGGTAAATTAGCGCAACCGCCCGCCAGCAAAATCTGGCCGATAGCGGCGCCCTCATCTTTTGCCTGATAAATCTGCAACGCCCCGCGCAGCTCCTGGGTCAAGCGTTTGACAAATGGCGCTATCACCATCTCCTCATAGCCAGCCGTGGCCTTGCCATAACACTTTTGCCTCTCGGCCTCATCGTAACCGAGAGCATAGGCTTTCTGAATATCTGATGTCAGTTGATTGCCGCCAATAGCATACTCTCTGGTTTGAACCATATTACCATGGTGCAACACATGCACATCCATCACCCTGGCGCCAATATCGGCAATGACAGTGTTGGAATCCATGCTCGCAGATGCATCGTCCTGCATCAACAACTGGTAGCAATGTTCGACAGCATATGGCTCGGCATCGACGATCTCGGGGGTCAGGCCACCAACCTCGAGCGCATTCATCAGATCATCAACAACATCACCACGTGACGCCGCAAGCAACACATCCACCGTATCGGCATTTACGGCATTGACGCCAAGCACGTCAAAATCATAACGGACCTCGTCAATATGCTGGGGGATATACTGATCCGCCTCCAATGCGACCATCGCCTCCATCTCGGACTCACTCAACCCGGACGGCAGTTGAATCACACGGGAAATAACAGATGATCCGGATAGCGCCGTGGCAGCTCGTTTTGCAGAAGTTCCGCTGCGTGTAACCACATCGCGGATGGCATCGCCAACGACGCCGGGGTCGTTGATGCGTTTCGATTCAACAACTCCCTCGGGAATCGCTGTCGTCGCAAATGCCTCGACCTTGTATAGCCATTGTCCGCGCACACTGGTGCGACTGACTTCCACCAGCTTGACTGCCGAGGAGCTGATATCAATGCCCAGCAGTTTTTTGGATGATCTGGAGAGTAGTCCCACGCAATACCTCTAACGACACACAGAAATCAGATCTGGATCAAGGGGCCTGTCCATAGAAAAGAGAGATCGTTTATAAAGCGGACGCAGCGTCAGCTTCCGCCAACATCGAAATGATGATCTGGATATTATACAACTCAACAAACTTTTCAAGTTATAAATAACAAAGCGCGTCACTTCCCCTCCTAAACTCCCACCCCTTCGATTCATTCAGGGTCTCTCCAGGAGACTGTCCGGGAATAGGGGCCGTAGCGAGGGAGCGCCTCCTAGCAATTGCTCGAGTTGCTGCAACCGCTGTGGCGTTCCAATGTCAATCCACTCACCGCTGAGCAACTGGCCGCCAACGAGATGTTGTTGCATCGCTTTTCTCAGCAGCGGCGCCAGCGGGAATTTACCCGCCCGGCAATCATCAAACAACGCCTTGCGATAGAGACCTATCCCACTGTAAGTCAGCTTAGCATCTCCAGTTTCAGAAACGCGCCCGTCAGCAAGCTGGAAATCGCCATCAGGATTATGAGGAGGATTTTCGACCAGCAACAGATGCGCAAGGTCATTGTCACCGATCGATAGAGAGGTAAAATCCACTTCGGCAAAAACATCCCCGTTGATCACGACAAAGGGGTCGCTCAGCAACGGCAGCGCCCTGAAGATGCCGCCGCCCGTCTCCAGCGCTTCGGCTTCTGCCGAATAGTGGATTTGAAGATTCCAACGGGAGCCGTCTCCCAGGGTTTGTTCAATCTGCTCACCCAACCACGCATGATTGATGACAATCTGATGAAATCCAGCCGCAGCAAGTTCTTCCAGGTGGTGTACGATCAGTGGTTTGCCGGCTACCGGCAGCAGCGGCTTTGGCGTGGTATCTGTCAGCGGCCGCATGCGCTCGCCACGACCTGCGGCAAGCAACATCACACTGGGTTTAGCGATCACGACTATTTTTTCATGGAAGCAAAGAATTCTGCATTGGTCTTGGTCGTCTTGAGTCTGTCGAATAGGAATTCCATCGCAGCCAGCTCATCCATCGGATGCAGTATCTTGCGTAGTATCCACATCTTCTGCAACTCATCCGGCTTCATCAGCAGATCTTCACGGCGCGTGCCGGAACGATTGATATGGATTGCAGGGAAAATGCGTTTTTCTGCAATACGGCGATCCAGATGGATCTCACTGTTGCCGGTACCCTTGAACTCCTCATAGATGACATCATCCATGCGTGAACCGGTATCCACCAGCGCAGTCGCAAGAATCGTCAGTGAGCCACCCTCTTCGACATTACGTGCGGCGCCAAAAAAACGCTTGGGACGATGCAATGCATTGGCATCCACACCACCCGTCAACACCTTGCCGGAGGAGGGGATGACGGTATTATATGCGCGCGCCAGACGGGTGATGGAATCCAGCAGAATCACCACATCTTTTTTATGTTCGACCAGACGCTTGGCTTTTTCGATGACCATCTCGGCAACCTGCACATGTCGCGTCGCCGGCTCGTCAAAGGTTGAAGAGACCACCTCGCCGCGCACTGAGCGCGCCATCTCGGTAACCTCTTCAGGACGCTCATCGATCAGCAGAACTATCAGATAGCATTCAGGATGGTTGCTGGCGATGCTTTGCGCAATAGTTTGCAGCATCATGGTCTTACCAGCCTTGGGCGGCGAAACAATCAAACCACGCTGCCCTTTGCCAATTGGCGCGACCAGGTCAATGATGCGCGACGTTATGTCCTCGGTACTGCCATTGCCCTGTTCAAGTCTTAGCTGCTCATTGGGAAACAGGGGGGTGAAATTTTCAAACAGTATTTTATGCTTTGCATTTTCAGGCTTGTCAAAATTGATGGCGTCAACTTTCAGCAGCGCAAAATAGCGTTCCCCATCCTTCGGCGGACGAATCTTGCCGGCGATGGTATCGCCTGTTCGCAAGCTGAAACGGCGAATCTGACTGGGAGAGACATAGATGTCATCAGGGCCGGCAAGGTAGGAGCAGTCGGCGGAGCGCAAAAAGCCAAAGCCATCCTGCAGGATTTCCAGCACACCATCCCCATGGATATCCTCACCCTTCTTGGCGTGCTTCTTGAGAATGGAAAAAATCACATCCTGTTTGCGCGAACGCCCTGTGTCAGGAATTTTCATGCTGCGGGCCATATCCACCAAAGCGGGAATTGGCATTTGCTTGAGTTCAGTCAGATTCATATTTGGTCTGTCATGATGAGAGGTTATGCGATATCAGCGCATACGAAAGAGCGCTGAGTGAATGGCTTATATTGGGAATATTATTTATTGCTTGAAGGGGTAACTGCTGATAGACGATGTCGAAGCAGTACGCAGCAACAGATCCTGTTGCGCCGTGCATGCCCAAAACAAAATTTATCAAATACTACTGTCAATAAATGCTGTTAATTGTGATTTTGACAATGCACCGACTTTCGTCGCTTCAACCTCACCCGCCTTGAATAACATCAGCGTGGGAATGCCGCGGATACCAAACCGGGGAGGAATACCCGGATTATCATCGATATTTAATTTGACGACTTTGAGCTTTCCCGCATACTCGCCGGCAATCTCTTCCAGCGCCGGAGCAATCGTTTTGCAGGGACCACACCATTCGGCCCAGTAATCAACCAGCACAGGCTCCCCTGCATTTAATACTTCCTGTTCAAATGAGTCGTCAGAGACGTCAGTAATATGTTCACTCACAAAGAGTTCTCCACTTGTTTTGTTTTTTGGAATAGCCGTACAGGAGTTGTCG
>JAUVEG010000330.1 GCA_030594925.1 Gammaproteobacteria bacterium | reverse complement strand
CTGCTCTGCTCCCGGCTCGATGCCAAACTGTTCGGCAAGTCTTTGTTGATAGGCGCTCAGAGCAAGTTGCGCCGTCACCATTGCCGCCTTGCCGCTCTTGATAACCTGAAACAGATCCATGCGCGCCATGGCGTCGGGATCGATAAGCGACTGGTAGCGACTGTTGCACAGTTCCACTGCAACGGCATCATATTCACCGCTCTCCAGCATCTCCCGAACCTCGTCAGCACTGGCGCGGGAGACATGCGCCGTCCCCAGCACGTAGACATCACCCTCTCCCAGCTTGACATGCGAATCGATGGATGGAATTTGATTTTCAGTCATCACTAAGGAAACCTCTGAATGAATCGATGGGATTGGGGTTCAAAAAACCTGTTATGCTTGCAAACGCGACGAATTTTGACACATTACACACTATGTTACGCTGGAAACTGCATTTTATTTTTTTTCTGGGCATTTCACTTGTTTTCACGAGTGGCTGCCAAAGCATGAGTGAGCGCAGGCGCGATGAATCGCTGACATCAACTCTGGCACTCTATGGCAAGGTTCTACGCTGGCAGGGACCGCATGAACAGGGCTCCATGCTGGCCAACCCCGAGCAGACGCCAAAAAACAGGGGCATCACCGTCACCTCTTACAAGGTAGTCTCCAGCCCTGTCAAAAACGGGGAAAATTCAGCCCATCAAACGGCTGCAATCGAGTATGTTCATCATGACCGTCAGGTGATAAAACGCGTCATTGACCAGCAAATCTGGGAGTATGACACTGAGAATCAAATATGGTTACGGGCAAACCGACCACCGAGAATGCCAAGGTAGCACCAGGAACAGAGCATTTCCATCCATATTTATTGACATATATCATCTTCCAGTGATCTCAACTTGACCTGACAACACACATATAAGACAATTCACCGGTTATTTGTAGGAATTCCAGAATATTCTGATTTACCAAAATTCCAATCACACTGTCGATGCTTCAGCTTCGCCAGTCAATGATGTGGTTTAATTTGTGGGAGACAACACTATGAATGAAGGGGCCGATTTAAAAAAACGCCGCTTTCTGACTCTGACAACGGCCGTCATTGGCGCTGTTGGAGCAGGGTTCGTCGCCGTCCCTTTTGTGATGTCATGGCAACCGAGTGCTAGAGCCAAAGCGGCCGGCGCACCCGTTGAAGCCGACATCAGCAAACTTGAAGAGGGACAACTGCTGCGTATCAAATGGCGCGGCAAACCTGTTTGGGTGGTGAACAGAACAAAGCAGAACCTTGAAGACCTGTCCAAGCTTGACAGCATACTCGCTGATCCGGCATCGGAGGTCGAGCAACAGCCAGCCTACTGCAAAAACCCGACACGCTCGATCAAACCAGAGTATCTGATTGCCATCGGCATCTGCACCCACCTTGGCTGCTCTCCATCATATCGTCCTGACGTGGCGCCGGCTGATCTTGGCGCTGACTGGCTCGGAGGTTTCTTCTGCCCATGCCACGGTTCCAAATTTGACCTTGCAGGCCGTGTCTATGCGGGCGTTCCAGCTCCGACAAATCTTGTGATCCCGCCGCACAGCTTTCTCTCTGACAAGGTTGTTCTTATTGGTGTTGACGGAGGTGCCTCATGAGTGCATTGCAAAACATGGTCGGCTGGATCGACGATCGCTTCCCCATGACCAAGGTGTGGAACGAGCATCTGGCACAATACTACGCGCCGAAAAACTTTAACTTCTGGTATTTCATGGGCTCACTGGCGATGTTGGTGCTGGTGATCCAGATTTTGACCGGCTTATGGCTGGCGATGATGTACAAGCCGGATGCCGACCTCGCATTTGCATCGGTTGAATACATCATGCGCGATGTCAACTGGGGCTGGCTGATCCGCTACATGCATTCGACCGGCGCCTCGATGTTTTTTCTGGTCATCTATTTGCATATGTTCCGCGGCCTGATGTATGGCTCCTACCGCAAACCGCGCGAGTTGCTGTGGCTGATCGGCATGGTCATCTATGTGGCCATGATGGCGACCGCATTCATGGGTTACCTGCTTCCCTGGGGACAGATGTCACTGTGGGGCGCAGCGGTCATCGTCAACCTGTTCCAGGCGATCCCGGTTGTCGGAGAGGATCTGGCGGTATGGATTCGCGGCGACTACGTCATCTCCGACGTCACCCTGAACCGCTTCTTTGCACTTCACTTCCTGCTGCCATTCGTGCTTGCTGCACTGGTATTCGTGCACATCGTAGCGCTGCACAAGGTTGGCTCCAACAACCCCGATGGCATCGAGATCAAGAAAGGCCCCAAAGGCAACAAGTGGAGCGACACCGCTCCCGCCGACGGCATCCCTTTCCATCCCTACTACTCGGTGAAGGATATTGCCGGCGTTATCGTGTTCCTGATGTTTTTTGCCGGCATCGTCTTTTTCGCCCCCGAGGGAGGCGGCTACTTCCTCGAAGCGCCAAACTTCGAGCCTGCTAATCCATTGAAAACGCCCGAGCATATTGCCCCGGTTTGGTATTTCACC
>JAUVEG010000285.1 GCA_030594925.1 Gammaproteobacteria bacterium | reverse complement strand
GCCGGTCTCAGGCCGCTGCGATCATAGCTATCCATGGCATGCAGCAACCATGCCTCGATCATCTCCTGACCCAATTTTTCGAGCGCCTCGACAGCGTGCAGCAGAAACTCGTAACCAACCGCAATATTGATGCTGGCGGCGCGCTCAACCCAGTCGAGCACAAAATTCTGCTGCTGAGGCAACAGCAGAGAGATGGCTTCAGCAGGAAGCTCGATTTGATAGAAGGAGAATTCAACCTCCAGCGACTCATCGAGTTGCCGGATGATCTCTTCAACGCTCTTTTGTTGCGGCATGATTAGGTGATAGCAGTTGGTGGTTCGCTTGAAATTTTACGTTCTCGATGAAAATAAAGAAACCTAGAATCCTTGAATGGCAAACATCTTTACGATTGAGTCATATTTCAACAATAATGACTCTCGCAAAGCTTCCTCGTCCTGCTCACGCCCCTCACCTACATCCGTGTAGGCGAAGGCGCAAAGCTTCCGCGTCCTGCTTACGCCCCTGACCTACATCCATGGTCGCTTCCGGCATCCTGCCTCTGGCGACACTTGTACATCCATGTATGACGTAGGCCAAGCTCGCCAAAAAAAACCTTTGCGGTCTTTGCGCCTTTGCGAGAGAAAATTATTTCTTTCTCGCCTCGTCAGTCTGACGACTTGGTTACGCTAATATTGTTTCAACTCTGCTTCCCTACACGGAATTATTGAGATGTAATGGTTGAGTTGTTTTTGGTTGATCGAAATCAATAAAAACAATCCCGAATTCTGCTTAAATAGTCATGCAGATTAATTCTGTGTTTCCCCTCTACGCAAGTAGTGTTAAGGCGGGTTTTTTAACCCGCCTGTTTTTTTATCCCCTCAGTTGAAGTTTCAATCTTATGCCGGAAGGTCCGGAAATTCGCAGGGCTGCAGATTCTATTGAAGCAGCTATCCGCGGAAAAGAGATCACAGGCGTAGAATTCACCCTGCCACACCTCAAGCAGTGGCAACAGTCACTTACCGGCAGCAAAGTCATTGCGGTAGAAACCCGTGGCAAGGCGATGCTCACCCGCTTCTCCAATGGCCTCAATCTCTATACGCATAACCAGCTCTATGGGCGCTGGTTTTGTGTTGATGCAGGTAAGATGCCAGACACAAGGCGTCAGCTCAGAGTGGCCATTCATACCCATGATCGCTCCGCCCTGCTCTACAGCGCATCAGAGATCGCTGTGCTGACAAAGAGTGATGTGGATAGCCACCCTTTTCTCTCCAGGCTGGGACCCGACGTGCTCTCGGCGCAAACAACAGCCGGGATTCTGCTGCAGCGGCTCATGGATGAGCGATTTAGAAGAAGGCAATTAGCGACTCTGTTGACCAATCAATCCTTCATAGCCGGGATTGGAAATTATCTGCGCTGCGAAATACTGTTTGTGTGCCGGTTGCACCCCTGCATGAAACCCACACAGCTGTCACAGCAGCAACTGGCTCTGCTTGCAGAGTCCCTGCTTGATGTGCCGCGTCAATCCTATGCAAGCGGGGGCATCACGCATCATCTTGCAACGGCAAAAACGATGATGCGGCATGGAGCCACGCTGGAAGAGGCGAGGTTCCGAGTCTTCCGCCGCGAAGGCAAACCCTGTTACCGATGCGGAACCCGGATCATACGTCAAAACAGCGGCGGTCAACCCTGTTATCTCTGCCCGCAATGCCAGAAAAATGCATAGCCATCGCAGCACACTTTACAGTTCCACCGCCGGGTATCTCTGTGTCGACAACCCCAGCTTCTGCAGGTGGCTTTGCACGCTGTTGCTGCCGCCAAGATGCGCGGCTCCTAGCGCAAAAAAATGACTCTCCCCGGGGTGCAGTCGCAGGATTTCAGTAATGCTGTTTGCCATAGTCTTGTTTCGGTCGGTAATCAGGCTCTTGATTGCGCGCTGCTGCAATGTGTTATTTTGAGACATGGGGAACTCGATCATATGGTGAATGTTTTCGACATTACCCGTCAGATACCACTGGATCATAATCTCCGAGATGCTGGTATGCTCCTTTTCAGCCTCGTCCATCTGTAGCAATTTGTTCTCAAGCATCTCAATCTGCTCCTGTTCGGAAAACTGATCCAGATAGCCTAACTGCTGCTCTACGCTTTCAAGACCGCCGACTCTTTTACCAGCCTGTTGCGCCAATTGATAGAGTGTCAGGTCAAGTGACTCGCCTTGCGGATGTTTTGACTGGTTTTCCAGCGCGACCAGTGACATCATGACACCCCATGTTTTCATGCCGATAAAGGAGGCGCCTGCCGAGAGTCCCGGGTTAATCTTTTTCAGCCGCTGCTGGAGTCTCGAAAATGTTTGTCGGGGCAGCACGTCCGCCAGGGTTTTCTGGTCATCACGCAGCATACCGAGAGTTGCTCTCAACTGCATGCGGCTATCCATAGGAATCTCGGCATAGTACGCGTTGCTTTGCTCAAAAGCGTTCTGGACTACGCCTGGCAGAGTTGCAACACGTTCATCAGGGAGGTGGATGACGCCAAACAGCCACGAGGGTGGAGATGAGTTTATTTTCCACAGAAGCGGGTTCTGTACCGCAAGCGCATCTGTGGCGAAAACACTGCCTGTAACAGATAGAAGCATCGCGCTAATCGCAAAGATGAATCGCAGGGAAAAGCGCAAAAGTAGAACCGCATTGCTATCCATTCCTGTTCCTCATCGTTATAATCTAGCATGGTGATTGGGTTAATGCTATGTAAAACGTCGAAGCGCTCTTGTCCTGGTCGGGTTCTATTGTGGTTTCTGTTAAAGCAGGTCATTCGTGTGAATTCATGGTTTCATGTTTTTCCGGCCAGAGCCGTCAACTACGTTGAAAAGGTCATTGAATAAATACGCTTTATTCATCGGGTTGTCTAGCTGTTTTAAGTGCGATAGCCCTGGAGTACAGGCTATCACCGTGACTAATGCTGAACCACTCAGGTA
>JAUVEG010000281.1 GCA_030594925.1 Gammaproteobacteria bacterium | reverse complement strand
CCGACAACCCATTGTGTCGAACTCGATTTTTTTGAACGCGTCATCGAGATTGCCAAAGAGCACAATATCTGGGTAGTTCATGATATCGCCTATGCCGATATCGTGTTTGACGGTTACAAGGCGCCATCCATACTTCAAGTGCCCGGAGCCGAGGAGATTGCGGTGGAGTTCTTCTCTCTCTCCAAGAGTTATAATATGCCTGGCTGGCGCGTCGGCTTTATGTGCGGCAACAAGACGCTGGTCGGCGCATTGGCGCAGATTAAATCCTATCTCGACTACGGCACTTTTACACCGATTCAGGTTGCTGCAATTGCTGCGCTCGAGGGGCCGCAGGATTGTGTTGAGGAGATCCGCAGCATGTATCAGTGCCGGCGTGACGTGCTGTGTGACGGCTTGAATGCCGTCGGCTGGGAAGTTGAAAAACCGAAGGCAACCATGTTTGTATGGGCGAAAATTCCGCAGCAGTACCAGCATATGGGGTCACTCGATTTTTGCAAGAAGCTGATCAGTGACGCCCGGGTGGCGGTCTCTCCGGGAATAGGTTTTGGGCAGCATGGGGATGATCATGTGCGCTTCAGCCTGATCGAAAATGAACAGAGAACCCGCCAGGCAATTCGCGGCATCCGCGAAATGTTTCGCCAGGATGGTGTGGATATATAGCGAGACGATGCCTCATACTGGCAAGGCATGAAAAAATTTTCTCTCGCAAAGACGCAAAGAACGCCAAGAAAAACCTTTGCGCCCTTGGCGGTCTTAGCGAGAGAGTTTCTTGTAAAACCTGACTCATCTGTAAAGATGTTGGTCACTCAAGAATTACTAGAGGAATGACGTTGAAGAGAGTAAATATCGGTCTGCTTGGACTGGGAACGGTCGGTGGTGGAACATTGAATGTGCTGGTGCGCAATGCTGAGGAGATCAGCAGGCGTATTGGCCGTGAACTGCGCGTTACCTGCGCTGCAGCTAAAAACTATGATCCGCAGCAGCTGGATGGCATCGATGATGTCACCGTTTATGATGACGCACAACAGGTGGTCTCTGATCCCGATGTCGATATCGTCGTGGAGCTGATTGGCGGCTACTCTCCGGCGCGCGAGTTTGTTCTCGAGGCGATCCGCCATGGCAAGCATGTCGTGACGGCCAACAAGGCGCTGATCGCCACGCATGGGGAAGAGATTTTTGCGGCTGCGCGTGACAAAGGAGTCACGGTTGCCTTTGAGGCAGCGGTTGCCGGCGGCATTCCGATTATCAAGGCGCTGCGCGAGGGACTGGCTGCCAACCGCATCGAGTGGATCGCCGGTATCATCAACGGCACCGGAAATTTTATCCTCTCGGAGATGCGCGACAAGGGACGCGATTTTGCCGATGTGCTGAAAGAGGCGCAGGAGCTTGGTTATGCCGAGGTCGATCCGACCTTCGATGTAGAGGGAATCGACGCCGCGCACAAACTGGCGATCATGGCTTCTCTGGCGTTTGGCATGCCGCTGAAGTTTGATGAAACCTCTACCGAGGGCATCACAAAGATCGAGCCTCGTGACGTCACCTATGCCGGTGATCTTGGCTACCGCATCAAGCATCTTGGAATAACCAAACGCACCGCTGCCGGTGTCGAGTTGCGTGTGCATCCGACACTCATTCCCGAAGGGCGGCTATTGGCGAATGTCGATGGGGTTATGAACGCGGTGCTGGTGAAGAGCGATATGGTTGGCCCGACGCTCTATTATGGCGCCGGCGCCGGATCGCTGCCGACAGCTTCCGCAGTGGTTGCAGACATCATCGATGTTGCGCGCAACCTGGATACTCCTGATAGCCGTGTGCCCTGCCAGGGGTTTCAGAACGATGCGATAGAGGATATCCCGGTAGTCTCCATGGATGAGATTGAAACATCCTATTACCTGCGGCTTAGTGTCAGGGATGTTCCCGGAGTGATGGCCGAGATCTCTACGCTGCTGGCGAATGCCGGTATCAGTATCGAGGCAATGCACCAGTATGAGTCCCACAGTGAAAATGGCCGGGTGCCGCTGGTGATGCTGACCCATCACATGCTCGAGAAAGTGATGAATGAAACCATCAGCCAGCTGGAGTCGCTGGATGTCGTGGAAGGCGACGTTGTGCGCATCCGTATGGAGCATTTGCGTTAAAACACAGTTGGCAGCTAAAAGATAGTTTGCAGTTGGCAAAAGTCTAATCGAGTCATTGCCATCTGCAACATTTTTTGTTTTTACTGCATACTGACGGCTGCAAACTTTGTTTTTTCCGCCAACTGCCAACTTTGATTCACCATGCTAACCCAGTATCTCCTTGTCCCAGGCCTGTTTGAGCCGCCGGATCCCGAATTTGATGGCCATTTCCCCCATCTCGACATGCTGTTGTCGAGAGGTGATCATGTCGTTGAGAAAGTCGAGAGTTTTGAATCGCTTCTGTGCTCTCATTTTGATGTTGAGCCGCCGCCAAACCAGGATCTTCCATCGGCATCGCTGATGCTGTCGGCAGAGGGCGGGGAGCCTCGATCGGACAACTGGGCAGTTGTGGCGCCGGTGCGTCTGCATGTGGATCGGGACCGGCTGCTGCTGATTCCGTTGCCGCTCGACGATGTCGAACGTTCTGATGTCGACAGGCTCCGCAAGGCGTTCAATCAGCACTTCAGCGATGACGGGGTTGAATTGATTACAGATTTCCCCCGCAACTGGTACCTGCGCCTGCAACAACCGCGTCAGCTGACAACCTCGCCACTGGCGCAGGTTGCCGGGCGCACTATTGATCCTTTTCTTCCCGGTGGAGCCGATGCGCGATGGCTGCGCAGGCTGCTGAATGAGTCACAGATGCTGCTGCATAGCCTCGATATTCCAGGTTTCAACAGCCTGTGGATATGGGGAGTCGGTGAGTTGCCGCAGGTAGTATCTTGTCCTTTCGGGGAACTTTCGGGTGACAATCTTCTCTTGCGCGGGCTGCAGAACAACGCGGTTTCAGGCTGTCGGGGCAGAGACCGTATGATGGTCAAGGAAGCACCTCTGCAGGCTGTAGCGTCG
>JAUVEG010000292.1 GCA_030594925.1 Gammaproteobacteria bacterium | reverse complement strand
CATGACACTATCGAGGATTTACGCCGGGATCGTTCCAGCGTCGCCTATTTTGTACACTGCTCCAACCTCACCGCTGACGAATATGTGGATGAGATGCAGCGTGTGGTAACAACGGATTTTCAGACAGTACAGACGCATATCTCACGCCATCTCCATGGGCTGGGTTTTGGCTTGAAAAATAAATTCACATGGCTGAGCTGGTCCTACCTGGTCTTCTCATTCGGACAAGTTCTCAGCGTTTTGACCTTCCTTGGAGTCATGATTCTCAAGTAGATCCTGACACCCTTCGATACCCTTCGATACCCTTCGATACCCTGCAATTTAATCCAGAAACCCGGAACTCACTCATGCAATCGATCCAAACCTCCCTTCCCTACAAACGTCTTGCCGGCGCCATTTTCCTCTTCATCGGGATCTCTGCAACCGGCATCGCAGTTGCCGGCTCCAACTTCACTGTGCGTGACGGCGGACCATCCAGGAGCGCAATGTCCGCCAAAGGCAGCGGCGGCCTGCCGGGCATGGCCTATGTACGGCCGGTGCTCTCAGGGGTGCTCTATCGCTCTGGATTCAAAGGCGGAGACAATGCGCATACAGGATTGTCCGGCAGTCAGCGCAAGGCGCTGTGCAAGGCAGGCTTCTCTGGCGCCTACTATATCGATTTCGGCAGCAAAACCCACTATGGCGCCACCTCCTGCGGCAGCAACACCCTTGACTATAAAAAGGGCAGATCAAGCAGCACTCACGGCCTGATGAAAGATATCCACGCCATCATCGAGAGTCCTAAAAAGGGGCCGATGATGGTGCACTGTATGTGGGGCGTCCACTCCTCCGGCGCAGTATCCGCCATGGCGCTGGTGCAATTCTGCGGCTGGTCTGAAACAAAGGCGAAGCGCTACTGGAACGATGCCCGCAACAATGCGCCCTGCGGTGGCAGCTGTGACAAGTGGATAGATGGCAAATTTGCCAAATTCAAGGTCGATCCTAACCTCAAGATCAGCAAAAAACAGCAGCAGGAAATTTGTCCGAAATAGGAGAACACAAAGTTGGCAGTTGGCAGTTGACAGTTGGCAAAACTCTAATCAAGTCATTGCCATCTGCAACCCTTTTTTGCTGCTATCCGTAATATTCTTACTGTTTTGTAACTATTCAGCTTGTTGATATATTTTCCAGGCAAGTCATTGTTTCCGGGTGTGTCTGCTGGAAACGTAGGAGGCAGGGACGCCGACTCGAGCCTACATGGCCGGTTCATGTTCCTGACGGAACCGGCATTTCCCACGTCCCTGTGGGTCAGCTGTATTCACGGTGTTTTCCAGAAGATATACCTGGAAACAGTGACGAATTAGCAGGTACTGAATAGTTACATTGTTTTTACTGACGACTGCAAACTGCCAACTTATTTCATTTCGATCTGCTCTTAACATATTTTTTCCCCTTTCGATCCATCAGGGCAAGCTTGGTATCCGTGATGCCGATAATTTTATCAACGATGATCGTGCCACTCTCAACCGCCGTTTCCGGCACGGTTTTATTGAGCTTGTTATACAGCACCCCATCTTTGATCCACCACTCTCCTTTAATCTCCATCAGCAGTTCCGAGCGATCCGTACTCATATAGATTTTCCCTTCATACGCACCATCTTCCCTGAATGTCGTCACCCCATAAGGTGTTTCACCTTTGCACCAGGAACCAACGATCTTCTGTTTCAGTAACTCGTCGCTAACCTTTCCGGTTTCCGAGATTGCAGCAGATGGTATAAAACATAACCCCGTGATCATAAGCGCCAATAATATCTTTTTCATCAATTCGTCTCCAAAATGGCCGTAGATTTTTATGTCATTATTCCTCGTTCCCACGCTCCTGATATTAAGAGTAGATCATACTGCTAAAGGTTCAACCCTGTATATATTGGCCAAATTATCATATTTTTTAAGTGGGAATAGACGACTCTTGTGATCATTGCATTGTAACGTCCGGATATTTATCCGGATCCTTCCCCCCCGATTGATTTCACTCCTTCGTGAATGCCCTCTTTTGTCTTTTGCCAGGCTTCATCTGATTTCTGTTTGGTTTTGTCCCACGCTTTTCCCGATGCCCGACGCGCGGCATCCCAGGTATCAGCTGGTGTTTCAGAGATTGCATAACCGACAGCTTCGGCGGCATCACGAATCTCACTGCCCGCTTTGGACCAATGGCTTTTGCGCTGCTCGATCACCACAATAGAGAGCGTGATCAGGATAGCGGCAACTATGAGACCTTTTTTAATCACGACAATTTTCCATTTTTATATAGGGATGGGGAATTATCAAAGTATTCCATTGTATACCTTCCCCCGACATCTGCTGCATAATAAGGGCCTGTGATGATATTTTTGATTTGCCTTCGGGTTTGTCCAGGGAATTCTGTTATGAAAAATGGTCCAAGAGAGGTCGTCAATCCATTCCGCCCTATCCCGCTGGACGTCCCCGAGGGGATGGCGCCCAACGAGTTTTTCAACAGCACGGAAAATCTCAACGACCTGGAGAACAACAACGGTCTATTGAGAAACCCGGAAAACCTGCTGCTCTATCGCAAGGCGCTGGGGCACAGCAACCTGTTCGACACATCCATCATCTTCAACACATCCAGGTGTATCCTCGATCCGCTCGGTCGCCCTGTGCGCCGCACCCAGGTGCCGCAGAATACCAGGCATGTGTGGAACCGCATGAACCAGATCATCATCGACTACATGCTCGAGGCATTCCCGGATCCTGAAGAGACACTGATCCTTGCCGGAGAGGCGAGTCTCGACGCCACCTGGCCGCTGACATCCCCCGGGGTTCCCAGCATCCGCATGCTGCACAACCACTTTATCGCCTTCGACAAGCAGGAGTTGCGCAATGCTGCTAT
>JAUVEG010000308.1 GCA_030594925.1 Gammaproteobacteria bacterium | reverse complement strand
TTGCCTCCACCGGGAATAAAATCGGGGTTGATGATAATGATCACCGAGGAGATCCATGCAGCGGCTGTGCCCAGCGCCACCAGGGTATCCATGTTGGAGGAGAGATGCTTTGCCTGCCTGATGGCGGTGCGGTAGTAGCTGGCGCCGCTGAACCACATGGTAAAGAGAGACACCAGCGCCATGACAGCCCAGAACAGCTGGCCTGCGCCTGAATCCAGGTCGGGAAACAGGCCGCTCATTTCGCCTGCCATCAATATCACAGCAACGCCTCCTGCCAGCAGAGCCCGCTGCCAGGAGCGGCGAATTTCCCGCTCCGCCTCCTCCGCCTGGGCCAGGTAGGGATCTTCGAACTGCTCCTCCAGGGATGCGTCGAAACCTGCCTCCCTGAGTTGCAGCAGCAAATCTGCGGGATGCTCTCGGGTGGTGAGTTCCATCCGCGGCCAATGATTCTGCACATCACTGCCCAGGCTTGAAAGCAGTGCATCCAGCTTTTCATCAGGCGCGCCCGGGAATTGCAGCACAAGCTGGTCTGACGGCAAACGCTCTTCAATCAATGCGGCGTCATAGCCCTGGTCGACAATAGCGTTAACGACGGCGATCGGGTCGCCGCCAACAACCCGGGCCTGCTTCTCAACCAGGTTGACCTGCGCCTTTGAAACACCGGCTATCGACTTGATCGCCCGCTCAACCGTCGCCACACAGGAGGCGCAGGTCATGTCACTGACGCTGACGAGGTAGGCTGCGCGCTCATCGGCAGCAGATGTGTTGTCACCGGGGTGATCAACAGAATCATCCGCCGATGATGAATTGGGAATGGGGCAGCTGTCCGCTATTTCAGGCTGTGGACGCGCCTCATACCCCGCCTCCCCGATCGCCTCGATCACAACATGCGGAAGCCCTCCTTTCACCTCGACACTGCCGGCATCCAGATCAACACTGGCGGCGGTCACTCCATGCACCCCCAACACCGCCTTCTGCACAGCGTTCACACAGTGCTGGCAGCTCATCCCCTCAACACTGATCAGGTAGGGTGCATCTTTGTACTGAATGTCGGCTTCACTATTTGACATGGTTCAATCTGGATGTTTCGACATCTCTACTATACACGGACTCTTGATTTAGACGAATGCAGAGGAGATCAAATCACAACGACCAAGCAGCCAGGATTGCTATCACTTTATGCTTGCAATAGCGGTTAAATACACTATCATTTATCTCATGAACAGCAAGCATAGAAAAACCCTCAAGACAATCTTCACTGATCCAATTAATGGCAACATTGAATGGCGTAAGATTGAGGCGTTACTTCTAGCTATTGGGGCTTCCCGCACGGAAAGAGCTGGTTCCGCTGTCAGTTTTGTATTGAATGACATCCGGGTGGATTTCCACCGCCCCCATCCTGATAAAGAGGCATTGCGGTATCGTGTGAAAGATGCCCGCAAGTTTCTGCAGCAAGCAGGTATAACGCTATGAACATGATGAAATACAAGGGCTACATTGCCCACATAGAATATGATGATGGTGACCACATTTTTGTCGGCCATCTCGCTGGCATCAAAGATATTGTTGGCTTTCACGGCACAACGGTCAACGAGCTGGAAGTTGCGTTCCATGAATCCGTCGACAACTACATCTCCATCAGCGAGGAGACAGGAAGAGCCGCACAAAAGCCCTATTCCGGCAAGTTGATGCTGCGGGTTTCACCGGATGTTCATGCGGCAGTGGCCACTGCCGCCCAGGTGCATGGAAAGAGCATCAACCAGTGGGCTTCTGATATTTTGGGTAAGGCCGCTCACATTTAAGCATTGTCCCTTAACCCGCTATCAGCTTCACTCCCACCAGAATCGTCACCGTCTCAAAGCCACGTTTGACCCAGCGGTTGCCGCTGCTGATCGAGAGATGCGCGCCTGCATAGCCTCCCAGCAGTGAACCCAGCAGCAACACCGGCAGCCACTCCCACTTGATCTCTCCGAGCAGGCCCAGCGTGATGGCGCCTGCGCCATTCCAGAAGACCCCCACCAGGATCAGGGTGTAGGCAACGGCGCGCTGGTAGTCGAGACCAAACCAGCGGATCAGCCACAGGGTCACAAAGAGTCCGGTTCCCGAAGTCAGGGAACCATTCAGAATACCGATAGCAAACAGACCGGCTCCACCAATGAGATATCCGGCAGAGGTGCGATGACACGGCTCATACGACTGCCCCAGTTGCTTGCGCATGAGTGAGTAGAGCCCCAGAGAGAGGGTCAACACTCCCAGCGCCATGGTCGCACTGCGGTCTGGCACTTTCAGAATAAAACTCGCGCCAAGAATGACGCCGGGGATACCGCTCAGCAGAATAAACAGCATGAAACGACGTTCCAGGTCGCTGTTATTGAGATGACGGATGGTGGCGCCAACACCCAACGCCACAGAAGCCACTTTATGCGTCGCCAGCGCAATACCAAAAGGGAGTCCAAGAAACAGCAGCAGCGGCAGCTGGATCAGCCCGGCCCCGCCGCCGGAGAAGGCGGAGAAGAGATTCGCGATAAAAGAAAAAACAAGGAGGATTAATTGATCCATTGCTGCCGATGTATTGAATAATTTTCGTAACTATTCAGCATGGTTCTAAATGAGCTAATAAGTCACTGTTATCGGGTATATCTAAAGGAAGCGTTGGAGGCATGGATGCCGACACGAGCCTACATGGATGTATTGACGGCGTTTTCCGGTAGATATACCCGATAAC
>JAUVEG010000056.1 GCA_030594925.1 Gammaproteobacteria bacterium | reverse complement strand
GGCATCACGCCCCTCGAAAACAACAACAACTTTGAGGCCTTTGTGCTTGACCCACTCCTGCAACTTGACCAGCTCTACCTGAAGTCGAAACAGCTCTTTTTCATAGGCATCTGTCGAAATTTTCTTAACCTTTTTCCTCTCGCTTTCACTCTCTTCATGAACCTCGGCCTCGTCGTTGCTTTTAGCATTTTTATTCTTTTTATGACCCATGATGCAGTTCCTCATTGAATTAACCAATTGTTTGTGAGGTTACCAGCTGATGGGGTTTGATGCGAGTATTTCCTGATGAAATGCAGCAGGATCAGAAACGGAGTTTGACGCTGATCTCCCTTAAGGAAACTGAATGAACCGATGGGATGGGGGTTCGGGGGAAGGGCAGGCTGACAGTCAACTATATCTCATTGAGATTTGACCCTTCCCCCGCAGACAAACTTGCCAGTATCTCTGATCGAAGCGCGTAGCACTTCGATCAGAGATACTGGTGCACATCCAGCCTGTCCCTCATCCAGTCACCCAGCAGGTTTGCAGAGAGCACCACCAGCATGATGGCGATGCCGGGAAAGATGGCAAGATGCGGAGCAACCAGCAGAAAGCCCGCCCCTTCACGGATCATGCTGCCCCAGGATGCCTGCGGTGGCTGCACTCCGAGGCCGAGAAATGAGAGCCCCGCTTCAGCAACGATGACTGCAGCGAGACCAAAGCTGGCTTCGACCAGCAGCGGCGCCATCATCAGGGGAAGCAGGTGGCGGAAGACGATTCTTCCCTGGCCGCTGCCGAGTGCAATTGCCGCCGTGATGTGTTCACGTGTGCGCAGAGTCATCGCCTGTGAACGTGCCAGCCTGGCAAAACCCACCCAGCCGACACTGGAGATAGCGATGATGAGATTTTCGATGCCCGGACCGAGAATGGCAGCCAGTGCAATCGCCAGTAGAATCCCCGGAAAAGCCAGCATGATGTCAATCACTCTTGAGACGAGGTGATCAAGCGCTCCGCCGACATAACCACTGACTGCCCCGATCACCGTTCCCGCCAATGCCGAGACAAACACGGTCGAAAAAGCCACCACAAAAGCGATGCGCGCCCCGGCAATCAGCCGCCCGGCGACAGAACGTCCCAATGCATCATTTCCCAGCCAGAAGTCAGCTGAGGGCGCAGCGAGAATAGCAGACAGATGAATTTCATTTGGAGAGATCGGCAGCAACGGCTCAAACAGGGCTGCTGCTACCCATACCAGCAAAATAACAAAAGCAAGACGCTGTTTCATCGCGACCTGATCCTTGGATCCAGCAGTTGATAGAGAAGATCCGTAGCTGTATTGATCAACAGGTAACTCACTGCAACCAGCAGCACACACCCCTGCACGAGCGGGTAGTCACGTTTCTGAATCGATTCGATCAGCAGTGAGCCGATGCCAGGCCAGGAGAATACCGTCTCGGTGATAACTGCGCCTGCCAGCAAGGCGCCCAGTTGCAATCCCAGCAGGGTCACCACAGGCAGCATCGTATTCATCAATGCATGTCTCCAGATAACACTGCTCTCCTTGAGACCTTTCGCCCTGGCGGTGCGGATGTAATCTTCATTGAGCACCTCCAGCAACGTACTGCGCACCATTCGCGCCAGCACGGCTGACAACGAGGCACCGAGCGTGATTGCCGGCAGGATCAGCGATCCCGGCTGCTCCCTGCCGCTCACCGGCGTCCATCCAAGCCACAGTGAAAACAGCAGGATCAGCATGGGTCCAAGCCAGAAGTTGGGTATCGATACACCCAGCAGCGAGATGGTCATGGCGCCGCTGTCCCAGGCCGTCCCCCGTCTCCTGGCAGCCATGACGCCAAGCGGAACTGCAATTAGCACCGCAATGATAAAGGCAGCCAGCGCCAGTTCCAGCGTCGCCGGAAAGCGCTCCGCCAGCAGTGCGGTGACTGACTGGTTGCTGTGCAGAGACTTGCCAAGATCCAGTGACAGCAGATTGGTGAGATAGCTGCTGTATTGCAGCAGAAGCGGCTGATCGAGTCCCAACTGCTGACGCAATGCATTGCGGTCGGCAGGTCTTGCCGAGTCACCCAGGATATATTCAACCGGATCACCGGGAATGAGGTGAATCAGGAAGAAGACCAGGGTGACAACGCCAAACAGGGTGATCAGCGCGGAGAGCAGGCGTGAGGTCATTCTTCAACCACGAAAAAAGGTCAAAAACAATAAACCACGGAACACACTGAACAGACGGAAAGAAAAATAAAACAATTCCGTGTTGTCCGTGTGTTCCGTGGTAAAAAAAGACCTTCCTCGTTCCACCGCTCCTGGGTGAGTACGAGAGGAAAGCCTAAAACTTTATTTACAACGAGAGACGCTCCGCGACAAAGTCCGCATCCTTGTCGCCACGGCCCGAGAGGTTGATGAGGATGGTTTGATCTGCTGACATATCCTTCGCGATATCCATTGCGTAGGCAACAGCATGGGCGCTCTCGAGCGCCGGGATGATTCCCTCGGTGCGTGACAGGATCATGAAGGCGTCCAGACATGCCTTGTCATCGACGGATTCATAGCGGACACGGCCGAGATCTTTCAGGTAACAGTGCTGCGGACCGACTCCCGGGTAATCGAGACCGGACGCGATCGAGTAGACCGGCAGCGGCTCACCATTATCATCCTGCAGGTTGTAGCACTTGAAACCATGCAGGGCGCCTTTGCTGCCAAGCGTCAGTGTCGCTGCATTATCCGGAGTATCCAGGCCTTTTCCGGCTGGCTCTACACCAATCATCTCAACCGACTCATCCTGCAAAAATTCAGTAAAAAGACCGATCGCATTGGAACCGCCGCCGACGCAGGCCATAACAATATCCGGCAGCTCTCCCTGCTCTTCAAGAAACTGGGCGCGCGCCTCTTTACCGACGATGCTCTGGAAATCACGCACCATCCTGGGGAAAGGATGCGGCCCGACAACAGAGCCGATCGCATAGAAGTAGTTGACAGGATCCTTCAGGTACTCCTCAAAAGCGCTGTCAACGGCGTCTTTCAGGGTTTTGGTGCCGCGCGTCACAGGAACCAGTTTGCAGCCGAGGATTTTCATCTTGGTGACATTGGGGTGCTCCTTTTCGATATCGATTTCACCCATGTGAATTTCACACTCGATATCCATCAGCGTGCAGGCTGTAGCCAGCGCCACACCATGCTGCCCGGCGCCGGTCTCCGCCAGCACCTTGGTTTTCCCCATATGCTTTGCCAGCAGCGCTTCGCCAAGGCAGTGGTTGATCTTGTGCGCGCCGGTGTGGTTGAGGTCTTCACGTTTGAGGAAGATGCGGGCGCCGCCAATCTGTTCACTCAATTTTTTGGCGTAATAGATCGGACTGGGCCGCCCTACATAGTGTTTATTCAGATCAGCCAACTCATCCTGAAATGCGCTTGTCTGACGGATTTCATCATAGGCATCATTGATGTCATTCATGATCTGTATCAGTTCCGGAGGGATTATCTGCCCCCCATATTCTCCAAAATAGCCATTTTCATCAGGCATCAGGGATGTGTCGATCATAGGATTCCTCCGGTAGATTGATATCAGTTTTATTGTAAGGCAGGGGCATAGTACAGTCAGGTGCAATCTTTGCACAGTAAATCCGTGCAGAGATTCAGCAACACCTGAGAGAAGGGAGTTCGGGGATGTTCAAGGTATTGGTAATAGTGGTTGGCAGAAACGTAGGGTGCAATAAGCGACAGCGCATTGCACCAGACAATGGCGGGATGCGCTGTCGCTTATGCCGCCCTACAAATCTGCCAACTGCAAACTTATTTTCAAGCTACCAACAGATGACTCTCGCCGGTGATTTCACGCAGCAGTGGAAAGAGGTTTTCTGATTCATCCTGGATGCGATCCAGAACCAGTTCAAACATCTCATCCGTCTCCTTCGCAAACTGCTCGTAATCATTGATTTTCAGTTCATGGCCGCGCTTTTTGCACCACTTTCTCAGATAGGATGCGAATACGCGCTTGATTTCCACCTGGCCGGACATGAATTTCGTCGCAGTATTTCTGACCCCCTGATCCCGGTGCGTCAACATTTGACGGTAGATATGCCGGTCTTCCAGCTTCAGGTGATCCTGTACATTTTCAACATATTGAAAAAAGAGGTCGCAGGTAACCTCTGAATTACACAGCCCCCGGTCAGAGAGCAGTTTGTTCAGCACATGAGAGAGCTCTGTAATTCTGTCATTCTGTGAATTGAGATCATCGTAAGTAACCATTTTTTCCTCCATACTCCTTAAATCGATATAGCATCAATAGGCTTGTTGCATTCATTAGCAGAGAATTAACGCCATTGTAAAATAACAATACTAAAACCATTGTATTGAGATTAATCAATATTGCAATAAAGAATTTTTTTATGGCAGCGCCTCAGGTCATAAATATTAGATTCGGGGAATATTCATAAATAACAGTATAGTGGTATAGCAGTTGTGAATCAGCCTGATGAGACTACGCAAACTCCGTGGTTTCGGATAGAATCAGCGGCTTATTCAGCAATCATCAAAGCAACTATGAGCGATTCATCTGAGATCTACTGTGAACACAATCCCTCCCCCGCCAAACTCGAGGTCATCGGCGTCTATGACTGGCCCGTCTGGAGCAAAGAAGTTTCGGAGTTCCCCTGGACCTACAAGGAGCAGGAGAGCTGCTACATCATCAAGGGACGCATCGTTGTCACCCCGGACGGTGGAGAACCACAGGAGTTCAAACGCGGAGATTTCATCACCTTTCCCAAAGGCATGACCTGTCACTGGGAAATCGTGGAAGCCGTCGAAAAATACTACCGCTTCGGTTGATGGGTCACTCCGGCGCCAAGCACACGCCGATGATGCAGCAATATCTGCGCATCAAGTCCGAACACCCGCAGATGCTGCTGTTCTACCGCATGGGGGATTTTTACGAACTCTTTTATGACGATGCCGTGCGCGCCTCGCAGCTGCTTGACATCACCCTCACCAAACGCGGTAAAAGCAACGGCAAACCCATCCCCATGGCGGGCATCCCCCATCATGCCGCCGAAGGGTACCTGGCGCGACTCGTCAGGCGAGGGGAGTCAGTCGCAATTTGTGAACAAATCGGCGACCCCGCCGCATCAAAGGGACCGGTCGAACGCAAGGTAATGCGCATTGTCACTCCCGGCACGGTAACCGACGAGGCGCTGCTCGAAGATCGCCGCGACAATCTGCTTGCCGCCGTCTATGATGACAACGGCTTTGGCCTTGCCGTACTCGATCTCGGCAGCGGCCGCTTTACCCTGCAGCAAGTCGATACTGCCGAAGCGCTTGCCAGTGAACTGGAACGACTCCGGCCTGCAGAGCTGCTGCTTGCAGAGAGTGATGAAGCCTCGACGCCAGTATCGCAACTGCTGACACATTTCAAGGGAGCCACGCATCGCGCGCTGTGGCACTTCGACCTTGATTCAGCAACACTGCTGCTCACCCGTCATTTCGGCACAAGGGATCTGGGCGGTTTTGGCTGCAGCCACCTGCCTGTGGCAATCAGCGCCGCCGGCGCGCTGCTGCAGTATGTGGAGGAGACCCAGCAGGCCGCATTGCCGCATATCACGGCGCTCACCGTAGAGAGCCGTGATGAAGCCATCATCATCGATGCGGCCACACGCCGCAATCTCGAGCTGGAACACTCCGTCTCCGGAGACGACAGCAATACCCTGGCAGCGATCCTCGACTGCACTGCAACCGCCATGGGCAGCCGCCTGCTGCGCCGCTGGATCAGCCGACCGTTGCGGGATCATCTTGTAGTCGGGGCGCGTCATGACGCCGTTGATGAATTGCTGCAGAGCGGCATCCATGACACGCTCAGCGACCTGCTGCGCGGCATTGGCGACATCGAACGTATCGTCGCACGCATTGCCCTGAAGAGCGCCCGCCCACGTGACCTGGCCGTGCTGCGTGACTCACTGGCGGTGATACCCCGGCTCCAGCGCGCGCTGCAGGCAATCTCGGGGGAACTGCTGGGCGCATTGTCACAACAACTCGATACCCATGCGCAACTGCTGACACTGCTGCATGAGGCGATCATCGAGAATCCCCCCGTGCTGATTCGTGACGGTGGTGTTATCGCCGGGCAGTATGACGATCAACTGGATGAGCTGCGCAACCTGTCGCAGAATGCAGATCAGTTCCTGCTTGATCTGGAGCAGCGCGAACGCGAAAGCAGCGGTATCCAGACGCTGAAAGTCAGCTACAACCGGGTGCATGGCTTCTACATCGAAATCAGTAAAATCCATGCCGAACAGGCGCCGGAGCACTATGTTCGCCGCCAGACGTTGAAGAATGCAGAGCGCTATATCACCCCGGAGCTGAAGAAGTTCGAGAACCAGGTATTGAGTGCCCGCGAACGATCGCTGGCGCGCGAGAAGATGCTCTATGAGGAGTTGCTGGAGCAGCTTGGTGAACATATCCCGCCGCTGCAGCAATCTGCAGCGGCCATCGCCGCATTCGATGTATTATCCAATCTTGCAGAACGGGCGCAGTCGCTAAACCTGAACCGGCCGCAGCTGACAGACTCCGAGGGTATCCATATCGATGGCGGGCGCCATCCGGTGGTTGAACAGGTCTCAGACGCCCCCTTCGTTGCCAACGATGCCGTTTTGAACCAGCAACGCCGCATCCTGATTATCACCGGTCCCAATATGGGCGGTAAATCGACATTCATGCGACAGACCGCTCTGATCGTACTGATCGCGTATACGGGGAGTTTCGTGCCGGCGGCGGCTGCAACCATTGGCCCCATCGATCGTATCTTTTCACGCATCGGCGCTTCGGATGATCTTGCAGGCGGCCGCTCGACATTCATGGTGGAGATGGAGGAGACCGCCAATATCCTGCACAACGCCACCTCCAGGTCACTGGTGTTGATGGATGAGATAGGACGCGGCACCAGCACCTTCGATGGTTTGTCACTGGCATGGTCAAGCGCGATCGAGCTGGCGACAACCATCAAGGCTTATACATTGTTCGCCACCCACTATTTTGAGCTCACCACGCTGACGGATGAATATACAGGCATCGCCAATGTGCATCTCGACGCCATCGAGCATGGCGACTCCATCGTCTTCCTGCACAGCGTCAAGGATGGCCCCGCCAACCAGAGTTACGGTCTGCAGGTGGCGCAGCTTGCCGGTGTGCCCAGGTCCGTCATCAAGCGCGCACGCCAACGGCTTCAGGAGCTGGAGCAGCAAGCAACCGAGCAGGCGCCGACCAACCAGCTGTCGCTGTTTGCAGGGATGCCGCAGGCCGATGACCCGCTCCACAATATGATGGATGCCATCGATCCGGATGAGTTGACTCCCCGCGCGGCGCTGGAGATGCTCTACAAGCTCAAGGAGACCGCGGAGAAACTCTGAATTATGCCCACGCAAACACATCAAACTATATTCGACTTTCTGCAGCAGCACTCCTCCAGGACACAAAATATCTCTGCTCCTGCCGGTGCACGGATTTGCGTACAGGGTGATCAATGCAGCAGCCTGATTATCCTCACACAGGGCGTGGTGCGTGTCTTCAAGCCTGCTGCTGACGGCAGACGCATCACCCTCTATCAGATCAGGGAAACGCAGAG
>JAUVEG010000181.1 GCA_030594925.1 Gammaproteobacteria bacterium | reverse complement strand
GAGCTCTCTACCAGCCAGCAGACCGATGTCAATTTGCCATATATCACGGCAGACCAGACCGGTCCCAAGCACCTTACTATCAAGTTGACGCGCGCCAAGCTGGAAGCACTGGTTGAAGACCTGGTCAAGGGTACCTTAGAGCCGCTCAAGACTGCATTGTCCGATGCTGGAATGTCGACATCAGAGATCGATGACGTCATCCTGGTTGGCGGCCAGACGCGTATGCCGCTGGTGCAGAAGACAGTCGAAGAGTTCTTCGGCAAGGCGCCGCGCAAGGATGTCAATCCCGATGAAGCCGTCGCCATGGGCGCAGCGATTCAGGGCGGTGTGCTTGGCGGTGAGGTCAAAGATATCCTGCTGCTGGACGTCACGCCGCTGTCGCTCGGTATCGAGACCATGGGCGGTGTCATGACCAAGCTGATCGAAAAGAATACCACCATTCCGACCAAGGCAGAGCAGGTCTTCTCGACGGCTGATGACAACCAGACTGCTGTGACCGTGCATGTGCTGCAGGGTGAGCGTGAGCAGGCCTCTGCGAACAAATCGCTGGGACGTTTTGATCTGACGGATCTTCCGCCGGCGCCGCGCGGCATGCCGCAAATCGAGGTTAATTTTGATCTCGATGCCAACGGCATTCTGCATGTTACGGCTAAAGACAAGGCGACCGGCAAGGAGCAAAAGATCCAGATCACGGCCTCCAGCGGACTCTCCGATGAAGAAGTTCAACGCATGGTGAGCGATGCGGAGTCACATGCCGAGGAAGATAAAAAATTCCACGAACTTGTGGCGGCGCGCAACCAGGCTGACAACATGCTGCATGCAACCAAAAAGAGCATGGAAGAGCTGGGTGACAAACTCGAGGGTGGTGAACGCGCTTCCATCGAGGCTGCCATCAACGATCTTGAAGCTGTCATGGATAGTGATGACAAGGATAAGATCGAGGCCAAAACCAAGGCGCTTACCGAGGCCTCTGCGAAAATGGCTGAGAAGCTCTATGCCGATCAGGGTGCTGCAGGCGCTGCCCCGGGAGCTGAAGCTGCAGGTGAGCAGTCATCATCTGCCGCAGACGATGATGTCGTCGATGCCGAGTTTGAAGAGGTTGATGACAGCGACAAGAAGGCGTAACGCTTTCTGAACCAGAGCCCCTGTATCAGGGGCTCTATTGTTTCACAGGTTGTTATATAAGTGTCAGTATAGAAACATCAGCGACCGTCATTCCGGCGAAGGCCGGAATCTAATTAGTCGTTGAGTTCCCTGGATCCCGGCCTTCGCCGGGATGACGTAGCATTCGAAAGTGTACGTTTCTGGCCGCTTTACCATCAAATGCAGGCATGCCCTGCATTTTCTGCGTTGAGAAGAGCATGTCCAAACGTGATTTTTACGAAGTGCTGGGTGTTGAACGCAATGCCAGCGAAGCCGAAATCAAGAAGGCCTACCGCCGCCTTGCGATGAAGCACCACCCCGACCGCAATGCCGGCGACAAGGCTGCCCAAGCCGAGCACCTCTTCAAGGAGGCCAAGCAGGCCTACGAAATCCTCTCCGATCAACAAAAGCGTGCGGCCTATGATCAGTTTGGCCATGCCGGCGTTGACTCCTCGATGGGGGGCGGGTCCGGTGGAGGATTTGGCGGCCAGGGTGGCGATTTTGGCGATATCTTCGGCGATGTCTTCGGCGACATCTTTGGCGGCGGACGCCGTCGGGGAGGGCCGGGCGGCGCTACCCGCGGATCTGATCTGCGCTACAGCCTGGAGCTGTCGCTTGAGGATGCAGTCAATGGAACGACGGTAAAAATCCGCATCCCCACATGGGCCTCCTGTAATACCTGTAGCGGCAGCGGCGCGAAAAAAGGGACTTCTCCGAAAACTTGCGGCACCTGTCACGGCAGCGGCCAGGTGCGTATGCAGCAGGGATTCTTTTCTGTGCAGCAGACATGTCCGGCCTGTCACGGGCGCGGCACCATAATCGATAATCCCTGCCCGGACTGCCGGGGCCAGGGACGTGTTCAGGAGGAGAAGACACTCTCGGTGAAGGTGCCTGCGGGTGTTGATACGGGAGATCGTATCCGTCTCTCCGGTGAAGGTGAAGCTGGTGAGCATGGCGGCCCTGCCGGCGACCTGTTCGTCGAGACCATGGTCAAGGAGCACCCGATCTTTCAGCGCGACGGCAGCAACCTCTATTGTGAAATGCCGATCAGTTTTCCAACTGCGGCGCTTGGCGGTGAAATGGAAGTGCCGACGCTCAGCGGCAAGCTGAAACTGAAGATTCCTGCCGGAACCCAGCCAGGCAAGATGTTTCGTCTGCGTGGCAAGGGCGTCAAGCCTGTGCGCGGCGGCCCGCAGGGGGATCTGATCTGCCGTGCGGTCGTTGAAACGCCGGTCAAGCTGACCGACCGCCAGAAGGAGTTGATCAGGGAACTCGATGAGACGCTGCAGGGGAAAGCCTGCTGCAAGCACAGCCCGCATTCAACCAGCTGGTTGGATGGCGTCAAGAATTTCTTCTCGGATATGGGGTTGTAAGGTAGTTGTTTATATCTGCGCATATCGCGGTCAGAAGACCGCTCCTACGCATATGAATTGTGGGAGCGGTCTTCCGACCGCGATTTATGTTTTTTCGCTCCAACTCTCAAAATCGATCACTTCACCATTCGTCTCCCTGCTCTCGTCACCCATCAACCACAGATAGAGTGGAGCGAGTTCCTCAGGCTGTTTGAGTGAAGTCGCATCCTCACCCGGATAGACGCCATGGCGTAACGCCGTACGCGTTGGCCCGGGATTGACGGCATTTGCGCGTATATCGCTGCTGCCTTCCAGCTCATCGGCCAGTGTTTGCATCAATGCAATCTGTCCCGCCTTGGAAACTGCATAGGCTCCCCAGTAGGCTTTGGGCTGCTGCCCCACCTTGTCCGCCGAGAAAACAATGGATGCCTGCTTTGCCTTGCGCAGCAATGGCAGCAGGCTCCGGGTGAGAATAAAGGCGGCGTTCAGATTGACCTGCATCACCTCGAACCATGTGCTGATGTCATAGTCGTCGATGCGGCTCAGGTAGGGCAGGGCCGCGGCGTTGTGCACGATGCCCTCCAGCGTGTCGAAATTCTCAGCGAGCTGCTGCGCCATGAGCTCATAGTTCTCGGCCGTAGCGCCCGCCAGATCCATGGGATAGAGCGCGGGCTCAGGGCCACCGCTGGCGACAATTTCATCATAGAGTGATTCCATTGCCGGCAGCTGCTTGTCCAGCAGAATCACGCTAGCTCCTGCTGATGCGCATGCTTTGCTGACAGCGCGGCCAATGCCGTTGCCGGCGCCGGTGATGAGGATGGTGGAGTCGTTGAGTGTGGTCATGTTTGTCTCATTTGTATGACTCCCTCTCTCCCCGGAAGAGGGTTGGGGTGAGGGGCTCTTTCACGCAAGCAACCGCAGCAACTCCTGCGGAGTTTCGATCTGCCAGTCTGCATCCCATGTGGACGGGGGATCATGCGCTTCGATATAGCCATACAATGCAGCAGCGGTGAGCATTCCTGCTGCCTTTCCGGCCTCGATGTCGCGCCTGGCGTCTCCGATATAGATACAGTGCTGCGGATCGGTGTTGATCAGATCGGCGGCATGCAGCATCGGTTGCGGATGGGGTTTGTTGTGTTCGCAGGTGTCGCCGCTGATGATGCAGCCGGCCCGCTCTGAGAGTCCCATTGCCTGCATCAGCGGCTCTGTCAGCCATGCGGGTTTGTTGGTGATGATCCCCCACGGCAGCTTTTGTAGTTCAGCCTGTTCGATGAGCGCCTGAATGCCGTCAAAGAGTACGGTCTCTCTGCAGATGTTGTTTTCATAGACCTGCAGCAGATGTTGGCGGCGCTCCTCGAAACCCTGATCTTCAGGCTCCATCTCGAAGCCGAGGCGGATCAGCGCGACGCCGCCGTGCGATACAGCGGGGCGTATCTGTTTGTAAGGCATGGGTTGTTCGCCATATGCTAAGAGGGTCTCATTCAAGGCATAGGCGAGGTCAGGCGCGGTATCGGCAAAGGTGCCGTCGAGATCAAACAGCAGTGCGCGGATATCAGCCATCTTTGCAGGCGGTGACCAGGTAGTTGACATCCACATCATGCTCATTGAGCTTGTAGATGCG
>JAUVEG010000312.1 GCA_030594925.1 Gammaproteobacteria bacterium | reverse complement strand
GCCGGCGCCTATAACGGCGAGGATTTGAACTGGGACATTCGCGCCAGCGATGCGCAGTGGCAGAAGTGGATCAGCAAGCCCCCCGGCATGATGGGATTGGGAGTGGCCTTTACTTCCGGTAAAATGAAGTTCGTCGTAGGTGATTATGGCAGTATGCTGAAAGATCCGCGTATGGCGAAGCCTTTTATCAAGAGCTTTTCTGTCATGGCGCGCGTCTAGACAGTTATTCAATAGCCATTGAAAATCGCACATCGGGTGGTCCCTCCCAGGGCAGCCCGATGTCTCTGTTTCTCGCATTATGCTGGCGGGAATGCTAATCTACTTGATTTTTCTATCGACACTCGGGGTAGTGCTAATGCCAAACAAGATAGCTGTTTTATTTGCGACGATTGCTCTTTTCAGCGGGGCAGCATTTGCAGCAGTTGAAGATAATCAGTCTGGTGAAACTGAATGGTACAGGGTGGAGGTTTCCGGTAATTCTGTAGTTATCTCGCTTGGTGGAACAGTCATACCCTATAAAGAAGTGACGCTGGCTGCCCAGCTGCCTGGCCGGGTCAAATCTATCGCCGGTATCGAAGGCGATCACTTCAGAACGAATGATGTGCTGGTCACGCTCGATGATTCAACCCTGGTTGCGCAACGCAATGCCGCCCTGGCGCAGATGGCGTCGGCGCAGTCGGCGCTGCAGAATTCACGTGTGCAATACAACCGTGAGCTCTGGTCTCCGCGCTCCAAGCAGGCGATGGGCGGCATGGGAATGCCGAACCTGTTTGACTCCATGTTTTCACGCCAGATGGAGGAGATGGTCGATAACAGGGATACGGATGCAGAGAGATACTCTGACCTCTTCTCATCGACCACGGCGATCCAGCAGGCGCAAAATGCCATCTACCAGGTTCAGGCGCAGCTGCACGAACTCGATACCAAATTCCGCGATGCCCAGAGTCTGGCGCCCTTTGACGGCGTCATTACCAAGAAATTTGTCGAAGTCGGCGATACCATGCAGCCTGGTCAGCCGCTGCTGACCTATGCCGATGTTGAATACCTGCAAGTCGTGGTCGACGTTCCTTCGCGTATTGCTCCGGGACTCAGGGAGGGCGATATGCTGCAGGCGGTGCTTGAGGTGGGCGACAAGGTTGTTCCTGTGCGTGTTTCACAAATCTTCCCGATGGCTGATATCGTGCGCCATACCGTCAAGGTTAAATTTGATTTGCCGCAGGGGGTATCCCGCCCCGGCGCCTATGTGAAGGTCAAGGTGCCTGATATTACCGCCGCGCAGAGCGGCCTGGTCAAAATCCCGCTGACTGCGGTGCGTTTTAACGGCAGCCTGCCGGGCGTCTTCGTCAAGGGCGCCGATGGCCGCGGCCATTTGCGGCTGGTGCGCATAGGCGAGCATCTGGATGACACCTATGTCACCATTCTCTCCGGTCTGCAGGTCGGTGATGAAGTGATGCGCCACGCCAAGGTACGATAAAAAGGGTATTTCAACCCTAAATCAATACTATTCCAGCCCCTGGTCGTCCATCGACCAGGATCTATAAGAACAACTTCCCGATTCAGTAAGCTGAATTCAGGGAGATGCAAGCCACAGAGGAGAGACGTCGCATGAGCGAAAAGAATGCCAGCGATCTCGAAGAGATAAACGATGCCAACTTGGGTTTGGCAGGAAATACCGCCAGATTCTTTATCAACTCCCCGCTATCGCCGCTGCTCTACATGGCAATGTTTTTGATGGGGCTGATGGGGTACCTGCTGATCCCGCGTCAGGAAGATCCGCAAATCTCTGTTCCCATGATCGACTTGATGGTGCCGTTTCCCGGCGCCACGGCGGACAAGGTGGCGAGCCTGGCAATCCAGCCGCTCGAACGCATCATGAGCGAAATTCCCGGCATCAAGCATGTCTACTCCATGTCTCAACGGGGTATGGGCATGGTGACCATCCAGTTCAAGGTCGGCGAGGAGATGGGTCCCTCACTGGTCAAGGTCAACGACAAGCTCGATTCCAACAGGGACAAGATACCACCGGGGGTGATGACGCCCATCGTCAAGGCAATCGGCATCGATGATGTACCGGCAGTCACGCTGACGATGTGGTCAAAAGATCTCAACAAGGATGGCCGCCCTGATGTTGATGACAGCCAGCTGCGCATGCTCGCCCAGGATGTTCTGCAGCGGCTGAATGAGATCGAGAATACCAGCAAGGCTTTTATTATTGGCGGCCGCAAGGAGGTCGTTAAGGTTGAAGTCCTGCCAGAGATCCTGTCGGGTTACGGCATCAGTCTTGGCCAGGTTGCGCAGGCGATTCAGGCATCGAATACCGAGATGCCGGTTGGTCCGGTAGAGAGCGGCGGGCGCAGCCTGGTGGTTGTCAGCGGCTCCTTTCTCAAGAGTGACAGGGAGATCGGCAATATCGTTGTCGGCAATTTTAACGGCTCTGCGGTCTATGTGCGTGATGTGGCGCGTGTTATCAGGGGGCCGGAGGATGCCTCGAGCCTGGTGACCTTCTCCTCCGGGCCGGAGTTTCCGCTGGATGTTGACGGTGTGGCGACCCGTGTTGACGGGGCTGCAGCTGTCACTATCGCCATTGCTAAAAAGGAGGGGGCAAACGGCGTTGTGGTTGCCGATGCGATACTCAGCAGGGTCGAAGAGTTAAAAGACTTTGTGATTCCTTCCAAT
>JAUVEG010000057.1 GCA_030594925.1 Gammaproteobacteria bacterium | reverse complement strand
GCATTGTTTGATGCCGTGCCGAGTTGGGATCAGCATATCAGGGACGCGTGAATAGATCCCTGGTCGCTTCCGGCATCCTGCCTCTGGCGACATTAATACATCCATGTATGTCATAAGCTCTGATAAAACATCCCTGTTTTCGACCGCCATGGAAGGCGGAAGTGCCGAAAATGCAGACTCCCAACCCGACTTCCTGCACGGGCTTATTGAGAAGTTACGGTTTTGATTTGTAAGTGATTGTTTTACTGGATTCCGCTCTTCGCCGGAATGACGCATTTTAGAGTTTTGCAAGAGGCTCTGAGGTTATTCAAATCATGAATCTTGGGTGTCCCCTTGAGATCGGTTATCATGGCGGACACAAATAATTGGAGGAAAAACTGATGAAAACTGTTGCTTTACTCTGTGGCGGTCTGCTCTCTCTCCCGGCCGTTGCCCTGCAAGCGGAAACAGCGCCCGTTGCGGCTGCGCCATCTTCAGTGGAAACAACCGGGGCTGCGTCTGTGGAAGCGCCCCCTGTTCAAAAGAGGGCGGATGTTGAAAATCCGGTTGTCATGCTGCAGAAGGGGATGGATAAGTTGCTCGATTATCTCAAGCAGCATCACAACGGTGAAGGACTGGGTGAATTCCTGGCAACTCAAATCTCACCCTCTTTTGATTTTCCGTATATGGCGAAGGCTGCCGCAGGAAAATACGGTCGCCACATGACAGATGCGCAGCATCAGCGTCTGGTCAAAAAGCTGCAGGTGATGTTTCTTACGGCCATGGTGGAAAAACTCTCCAGCTATGATGGCCAGGATGTCGTCTATCTACCGGCGCGATTTAACAACTTTGAGCGTACTACCATCACAGCGTTGATCAATAATCCGGGAGGTTATCCGGGGCGTATCGATTTTCGCGTACACCTGACCAGGGATGGATGGAAAATTTTTGATGTTGCCGCCAGCGGACAGAGTGCAATTGCCTTCTACCGCAGCTATTTTCGCAAGGCGATGCGTCAGCAAAAAACGTCAGCAAAAACCTGATCGTGAGTGAAACCAGGCGTTTTGGCCTGGGTATGAGCATTCTCGCCTGGACATCGCTGCTGTTGTTATTGAGCTGGTTTGCTGCTGACTATCTGCTGCTGCAACACAACCCCAACAGCCAGTTGGCAGTCACACATACCGCGCAAGGCATTCCACAAGTCACGCTGCTGCGCAATCATTCAGGTCACTATGTGGCGACAGGCGCCATCAACGGTTCGGCAGTGACCTTCCTGGTTGATACCGGCGCCACTGATGTCGCCATCGATGAGCGTCAGGCAATGCAGCTTGGACTGAAGAAGGGTCCGCCGATTATGATTACGACGGCTAATGGCAGGGTGAAGGGGTGGCGCACGCTGTTGCGCAAAGTCGAACTCGGGTCAATTGCGTTGCAGACGGTACCGGCAACCATTGTCCCTGATCTCAATGGAGAAGCGTTGTTGGGTATGAGCTTTCTCAAACGTCTGACGATGATTCAGCGCGGCAGGGAGTTGACTCTGAGGCAGGAGTAACTCTCCCCGGAAGGCTCCCGGCTCTGTTCCGGCAAGCAAAAAAAACGGGTGGCGGAAATTCCGGCACCCGTCTTATAGCCTGTCGGTCAATCAGGACTAGAGCGTATCTTGCAGCGCCTTCAGTGCAACAACCTTGACTCCAAGATGCGCAGGTTTTGCAGCGATCTTGAGCGGTTCACCCGTTGCCGGATTGCGGCCCACGCGTGCTTTACGCGCAGGTTTTTTGACGCGGGTGATTTTGACGCCGGTATCAGGAATCTGGAATTCACCTGAACCGTTTCGCTTGATGTGGCGGGTGACAAGATCACCAAGAGAGCCGAATACTGCGACGACATCTTTCTTGGTTAAACCTGTTGACTCGGCGATTGACGCTACGATATCCGCCTTGGTCATTTTATTTCGAATTGCCGGCAGCTTTTTAACAGCTGGTTGTTTTTTTGCGGCAGCCTTTTTTGCAACTTTCTTCTTTGCAGCCATGAATGACTCCTCCTCATATTGTGATATTTTGTCAACGAAGATATGACGTTATGGAAACTATCATACTCGTGGGCTGTTTAACAGATAAATGTGCCGTTTTTTTCTATTTGTGGTATGAAAAGGCAGCTATTTGTATAGCGAAACCATTTCATCAGTTGCGAATCATGTGGTAAAAACCGGTTATTGGAGTTTCTGAATTCATGAAAATAGTGGCTGTTGGCATAGCGACCCTGGATATTATCAACCGGGTTGAGCGTTATCCGGATGAAGATAGTGAGGTTCGTGTTTTGTCGCAGCAGCGATGCCGTGGCGGCAATGCAACCAATACGCTGACTGTGCTGTCACAACTTGGGCATGAGTGCGCCTGGGCGGGAGTATTGCCGCAGGGTTCTGATGCAGCCTATATCGAGGAGGTACTGCGCGGACAGCAGATCGACCTCCGTCATGTGCGCCACCTCACTTCAGGCAAGCTTCCCACCTCCTATATCACCCTCAGTGAAGAGAGTGGCTCCAGGACTATTATGCATCTGCGTGATCTGCCCGAGTATCGTGCAGAGTGGTTTCTTGAAGATGTTGATCCAGGTGATTTTCAATGGATTCATTTTGAAGGCAGGGCGCCTGATGAGCTGGATGTGATGTTGAGCAGTCTCTCAGGAGTCGAGGGCTTGCGCGTGAGTGTCGAGGTCGAGAAGCCGCGTCCCGGCATCGAGGCGTTGTTCCGTCTGCCGGAGGTGCTGCTGTTTTCCCGCCACTATGCGCTGTCAGCGGGATACGGCAATGCGGAATCCCTGTTGAAGGGAGTAGCACAGCGGTTGGGTGAGCAGCGGCCGCTGCTGTTTTGCGCCTGGGGTGATCAGGGTGCATGGGCGCTCGAGCGAAATGGAGTGTTGTTGCACGCTCCTGCGGCCAGGATTTCTGCCGTAGTTGACAGTGTTGCAGCAGGTGATGTCTTCAATGCCGCAGTGATTCATGCGCTTTGCGGAGCAGCAACTCCCATGGAAGCGCTTGAGCAGGGGTGTCAGTTGGCGGGGCTGAAGTGCTCCATGGAGGGTGTGGAGGATCTTTTCCGCTAATGATGCTCTGATCAAGTTGCTTGCGCCTCGATCAGAGCATTCCTGCAAGTTTTTCTACGGGGGAAGGGGGATCTGCGAATGGTTTGCAATGGACATACGGATTGCCTTTCCCCCGAACCCCCATTCCATGAACTTATTCAGAGGTTCTCAAATGCAGCTGTCCGGTGAACTGTTTGGCGCCGATTTTGTGATAGCTTGCGGCATCGCCTACGGGGCAGTTGCACTTGCTGCGGTACGTCATGCGCCATGGCGCAAATTGCTTGACGGCAGTAATTCCTCGCTCCTGTTTGGATCCCTGGCGCTAATCATGCTTCTCTGGTCTATGCGTGTAGAGATGATGGCCGGGGTTGCGTTTCATCTGATCGCAATGACAGTGTTGACATTGATGGTTGGCTGGAGTTTTGCAGTACTGGGCGGCAGCCTGGTCCTGGCGGGGGTTACTCTCTACGGCTTCGGCGACTGGAGTGGTTATTTCCCAACGGCACTGGTTGCTATCCTGCTGCCGGCATCTCTCACCTGGGTCCTGCTGTTGCTGGCGCGCGCCTGGCTGCCGCGTAACTTCTTTATTTATGTGCTGTTGAACGGATTTATGGCGGGTGGACTGATTGCAATGATTGCGGCTTATGCTGCATCTCTGCTGTTGCTCTATGCCGCACACATAGCCCCGGCGGCCATGGCATATAACTACTACCCCTGGATTCCGTTGATGTTTTTCCCCGAAGCGATGCTCAATGGCTGGATCATCACCATCCTGGTGATACTCAAACCGGCATGGGTGTTTACCTTTAGCGATGAAGATTACCTGCATGGCAAGTAGGGGATGAGGCGGAAATTCTCAATGCACAAATAAAGTGTCGTCTCGATATTTTCATAGACTTTTTACCACGAAGCACACGAAGACCACGAAGAATCGACTGGGCACATAAATTGCCTTCGTGCTCTTCGTGATGAGTATCTATTTCCATTTAGAATTCCTGGTGCTGAAAGCCCTAAACTTGATAGCTGGCCAGTACTGACCTATGCTTGGTAATAGCGGTAATGAGCGGAGGAGGTCTTTGCGGGAGAAGTGAGGCGACTTGATGAGTCACTCTGTTCCCAGGTTGTCGCAAGCGAATGAATAATAACTTCCCGGAGGAAAACAATGAGTGACTCGCTTGATCCAGTAGTTCTAAATCTGCTGTATGTTTTTTTTGGTGGTGTGCTGACGCTGTTTTTTATGTGGACGGGCTGCAAGCTCTTCAGCCATCTTGTCAGTTTCAGTATTCCGGATCAGTTGCAGGAGGGTAACGTGGCGGTCGGCCTGATGATCATGGGGATGTTTATCGGTATCGGCACCGCGCTGGGGCTTGTTGTCGGGCTGGGCTTGAACTGATATGCCGCACATACTGTTGTGGCCCCTGCTTTTGTCGATTCCAGCTGTTGCACTGGCTGCAGTCAAGGATCCTCCACTATCGGATAAAAAGTGGAGTAACGAATATGATCACCATTTCCGCAAATACTCCAAGCGCTATTTTGGTCCGAATTTCGATTGGCGCTGGTTCAAGGCGCAGGGAATCGCGGAGTCGAATCTGAAGCCGCGCGCCAGGAGCCGAACCGGAGCAGTGGGGGTTATGCAAATTCTCCCTTCAACCTTTAAAGAGATCAAACGCAAGAACCCGCATCTGCTGAGTATCAAAACGCCACGCTGGAATATTGCGGCAGGCATCTACTATGATCGCTACATGTACAGGCGCTGGGGTGAGAACGAGTTAGACTCCAGTGAGCGTTTGGCATTTGCCTTTGGCAGTTACAATGCCGGCTTTGGCGGGGTCAGAAAAGCCTATAAGAAAGCGAACAAGGTACATTCGAAAATCGAAACCTGGGATCAGGTTTCATCCTTCTCGCCGAAGGAGACACGCCGCTATGTCAAGCGAATCCGCGGTTTGATGGAAGGGGTAAAATAGTTTCTGAGCAGCCCGCAGGTTCTGAATAACCCGGCGCATTGATCAAACGTTTGCGGAATCACATGTCATTTCGACCGAAGGGAGAAATCCTGGACCTGCGCATTCAACCGAGGCTTTAAGATTCCTCCCTTCCCACGTTGACAAACTTGGAGGGATGCTCTGAACGAAGAGCGTAGTGATTTCGTTCAGAGCAGTCCGAAGTTAACGTGGATAGTCGTTGCCATAAGGCATAGGGGGTCTGGCGTTATAATCACGTGGTTGAGCGGATGGGCCTCTATATTGAGCTGGAGCTCTCTCATAACCATAGGGTTCAGCCCTGCGGCCATAACCCTGCGGGGGTCTGGGAGCAGGACGGCGTTGCTGCCGCATCGCCGGTGCTGATGGCTCGGCATCCATCGGTGTCGCCGGCAGATTATCGATGGCGCTGTCCATGCGTTTTTGCATCTCATCTCTATACTGCTGTTGACGTTTTTGCTGTAGAGCCCTGCGTTTTTGCATCTCCTGGCGTCTCTTCTCGTAGCGCTGTTGCTGCTCTGCTGTTGGCATTTGAGTGCCGGTGCGCGCCGGCATACCCTGTGCCTGTGAACGCTTTTGTATTTCAGCACGCCTGGCTTTTCTGCGCTCCATTACCGCCTGGCGACGGGCTTCGACCTGTTTCAGCCACTCCTCCCTGCTCATGTCGGGCCGAGCCTGCCTTGGTGTGCGAACTTCTGTTTTGCTCTGGTCGACGGCCGCCTCTTTTGCTGCACCTGTTTTGGCCGCTGCCTGTTGAGGTTTGTCTGCAGCAGCGGTTGCTGCTTCAGCGCCAGCAGGTGTGGTTTGCGGTTGTTGGGATCCAGCATCCATATCCTGCATCTTTTTCACTGCTGCCTGGTGGCGAGCATCGGCTTGTTTGCGTCGCTGCTCCATCTCTTCTGCTGCGGCCTTGAAGCGTTCATCAGCCTCCTTGCGCTGTTTGGCAATATCCGTTTGCATTGCTGCTTCAGTTTCAGCCTGTTGTTTCTCCATTGCGGTGCGTTTTTCGCCCATCTCTTTCTCTATTGTCTGGCGACGCTCCTCAGCTCCTTTGCGTCGTTGCCGCATCTCTTTTTGCATTGCCTGATGACGTGCATCAGCTTCCTGACGCATTTTGGCTATACCGGCATCGACCGTGGGAGCAGGCGTGGCATCGCTTTTTCCGGCAGGCTGTGGTGACTGCTTTGCTGCGGCTGTTGGCGCCTGCTTCTGCTCGTGCTGTTTTTTGGCGGCTTCATAGCGTTCCTTCGCTACTTTACGCCTCTCTTCCATCTCCTTCTGCATTGCCTGACGGCGCGCATCACTCTCTTTTCGACGCTGCTCCATCTCTTTTATTGCAGCCTGACGACGCTCTTCAGCAGCCTTGTGGGTATTGTCAGCAGGAAGAGCGGGGATCGCTGTAGCGGCTTCTGGTGCCTTCGTGGCAGCAGCAGGTGTCGATGCCGATTGTTGAGCAGTTTGCGGTTGCTGTGCTGCCTGCATGCGTTTTTGCATTTCAGCACGTCTCTCTGCGGCTGCCTTTTGTGCAGCCTGCTGCTGCGCTTCAGCCTGTTTGCGCAGATCTTCGATCGCTGCAGTTGAAGTGGCGGCAGGAGCCGCTGCTTCGGTTATTGCAGCTTCCTGTTTTACTGCATCAACGGCGGCTGTTTCAGGCGATGATGACGCGGCGGTCTGCCAGGGGGGTGTTGCCGGTATCTTGCAACCGATTTTCTGTGCGCGTTGCAGGTAAACTTTGTATTGTTCGTTGCGGTATGTGTTCCACTCTTCGGCAGACATGGTCTGCATTTTTGTTTTATGGGCGACGCGTTCCTCGTCAGTCATGAGTGAGGCCGAGCAGTTTTCTGCTGTAGCCATGGACGGAGCGACTGACAGAATTGCGGCGACAGTCGACGCCAGTAAGGTTTGTTTAAGCTGCATTGTGTTCTCCTAAAAATTTACAACAGAATTTACAACCTGCATAGAATTCAAAAGGGTATCATATTTTCTGATAAAAATTTAACCCTCAATGAGAATTGTCGGCAAGGATCATGACAGCGACCAGACTTTCACAGATGCAGGATCATCAACAGACACTGCAGGCGATCATCGACTCTATTCGAGAGTCACCCCAATCTGGGGAGGCGTTGATTCTCTATGCCTTGATGAACACCATCAACTATGAGCAGGCAGGGTGTCTGTTCAAACTCAATAAACTCAGGGATTTGTCAGCGGAGCATCGTAATTTAGCATACGCATTGATGGAGGTGATGGTCTCTGGCGGCAACCAGGGTGAAGTCTGGCGACAGGCAATGCTGCAGATGGATGAACTGGTGCGTGGTGGCGGGCAGGATCAGGGCATCCCTGCAGGTTAGTCTACGGGGGGAAGGGTTATCTATCAATGGGTTAAAATGCGCATGCAGATCGCCCCTCCCCCGAACCCCCATCCCATGGACTTATTCAAGGGTTCCTGGCACTTGCTAATCCCCAAAATAGAGATGCGGCTTCAGGTCAGG
>JAUVEG010000296.1 GCA_030594925.1 Gammaproteobacteria bacterium | reverse complement strand
GCTGTCATTTCGACTGAAAGGAGAAATCTTAACGTATTCATCAATAAGATCTCTCACATTCGTTCGAGATGACAAAACCCACTATTTACGAGTATGGCGAGAGGCTCTTTAGATCTGTGTTTATCTGTGTGCATCTGTGGTAAAAAAGTTTTAGTGATTTTCCAATTTCACAATCTCCTGATCCTCCAGGTTTGAAAGATATTCCTGTGCCGGACCCTTTCCAGGAACGACTATCCCCGGTGCAATCTCCAGCAGTGGCAGCAGCACAAAGGCTCTGTGTGTGATGCCTGGATGTGGAATTTGCAACTGCGGTGTCAGCATCCGGAGATCATCATAGAGCAGCAGATCCAGGTCCAGGGTGCGCTCTCCCCAGTGGCGTTTGCGCATGCGGTGGTGAGCCTGCTCGATGCCCTGCAGCGCTTCGAGCAGCTGCAGCGGCAACAGTGTGGTTGCTATCCGGGCTACGGCATTGATGTAATCGGGCTGGTCAGCAGGACCCATGGGCGGACTGCAATAGAGACTCGATGCCGCCAGCAATGCGGAATTTTCAAGGAGACCCAGATCAGCCAGCGCATCCTTTACCTGCTGCCGGGGATGAGCCAGATTGCTGCCGAGGCCGATATAGGCAGTCGCCATGAGCGTTTAGCGAGACCAAGTCTCAGACTGATGAAGCGTGAAGACATTCCCTATTTCTCGCCAAGACGCAAAGACGCAAAGGGTTTTACTTTGCGAGCTTAGCGTCTTGGCGAGAGTAATTTTAGTAATTATAATCATTCATATAAGGTGTTTATCAATCAAGGATTTCTAGTCTTGCCTCTACTGTTGCGTGGACGACGGCGTTGGCGGCGCGTGCGGGTATTCGGCTGATGCTTGTGGGCATCCGGGTGATCCACCTGGTAGTCTGTCCACCACTGAGCCACCTCCTGCTCTATTTCACCGCATTGCGCACGCAGCAGCAGGAAATCGTAGGCTGCGCGGAAACGCTGATTTGCAAACAGGCGATTCGGCCGCTTGCCCCTGCGATTGAGAAAACGCGGCTGCAATGACCAGATCTCATTCATCATGATGGCATAGCGTTTGTGGATCGGGATGACCTGAGCCTGGCTGGATAGAACTTTGGAGGCGGCGCGCTGAATAGCGAGAATCGCCGGCATTCCCTTGTCATCGCGATTAATCTCTGCCTGAGCGCGCACCGGCTCCCACAGCATCACCGCAAACAGGAATGCGGGCGTCACCGGCATCTCTTTGGCGATACGATGATCGGTATTGAGCAGTCCCTGGTTGAGCATCTGCGCGGTTCTTTCAGCAAACTCACCCTCGATCGCCGCTGCAGTCTGGGGAAAAAGGTGAGACAGCAATTTGTATTTCTGCAGAATCCTGAAACTGACATGCGCCTGTCCGGCCATCAACAGCTTCAATATTTCATCGAAAAGACGCGCATCCGGGACTCCGTCAAGCAAGCCACCAAGCTCATAGATGGGTTTTGCAGTCTCCTCTTCAATCTCGAAATCCAGCTTGGCGGCAAAACGCGCAGCACGCAGCATGCGCACGGGATCTTCACGGTAACGAGTCTCTGGATCCCCGAGAAGCCGCAGCAGCCCCTTCTCCAGATCAGCGATGCCGCCCCAGTAGTCGACGATGGAGAAGTCTGCGATATTGTAATAGAGTGCGTTGACCGTAAAATCACGGCGCAACGCATCCTCTTCGAGGGTGCCATAGACGTTATCGCGAAGAATCATGCCCTCGTCGCTTTGATGATCGCTGCTTTCAGTAGGCTCTCCCCCTCTAAAGGTCGCCACCTCGATGATTTCACGTCCGAAAAAGACATGCGCGAGGCGAAAGCGCCGTCCGATCAGGCGGCAGTTGCGAAACAGCTGCTTGACCTCTTCCGGCTTGGCGTCTGTTGCAATGTCAAAGTCCTTGGGGCGGTGGCCAAGCAGCAGGTCGCGCACGGCGCCGCCAACCAGGTAGGCTTCATAACCCGCGTTATGCAGGCGGTAAAGCACCTTGACCGCATTTTTTGAGATATTCGCCCGTGAGATATCATGTTTCGGACGGGGGATTATTGTTGGTTGAATAGTGGTATTCCTGTGTTGATTGAGCCTCTTGTAAAACTTTCAAAAGCTGTCATTTCGACTGAAAGGAGAAATCTTAAGTTATTGATAAATATGATCACTCACATTCGTTCGAGATGACAAAACTCACTATTTACAAGTTTTTCATAGGGCTCGATTAATTGTGTCATTCGTCAGATAGTGAAGACATGCTGACGATAATACTTCAGTTCGTCAATCGAGTCATAGACATCATCCAGCGCCTGATGTCGCATGTTCTTCTTCATCCCATCGGCAATCTCAGGTTCCCAGCGCCTGACAAGTTCCTTGACGGTGCTGACATCCAGGTTGCGGTAGTGAAAGTACTGCTCCAGAGTCGGCATCAGTCGCGCCATGAAACGGCGATCCTGACAGATTGAATTGCCACACATGGGGGACTCGCCCGCCGGTACGTGCTGCTTAACAAAATCCAGCGTCAGCTTCTCCGCCTGCTCCACGCTGTAGCTACTGTTATGTATTCGCTCTATCAGCCCCGATTCAGTGTGCGTGCGGGTATTCCACTCATCCATCGCCTCGATAATCGCAGCAGGCTGCTTAATCGCGACCACCGGGCCTTCGGCCACGGTATCGAGCTGAGCATCGGTAATCACTGTTGCAATCTCGATGATCAGGTCCCTGTCTGTATCCAGACCGGTCATCTCCAGATCGATCCAGATCAGGTAATTTGGATTTTGCATGATTTCTTTAGTGCTCCGTCGAGCCTGTATTGGTGGATTCA
>JAUVEG010000073.1 GCA_030594925.1 Gammaproteobacteria bacterium | reverse complement strand
TGATTCGGTCTCGGGCATGACGCTGCAGCACTACCCGGGAATGACCGAGAAGGCGCTGGAGAAGATCGTGGAGGAAGCCTCGCAGCGTTGGGAAGTGCAGGATGCAACCGTCATCCATCGTGTCGGCGGACTCACTCCCAGTGACCAGATCGTGCTGGTATGCATCGCCAGCAGCCATCGCCAGGACGCCTTCGAGGCCTGCTCGTTCATCATGGACTACCTCAAGACCCGGGCGCCATTCTGGAAGAAAGAGGTGCTCAAGGATGGCTCGTCACGCTGGGTCGATGCGCGTGAAAGCGACAACCATGCCGCCGGCCGCTGGGAAAATTGACCGCAGCCTTACGGCTCATCCATCAATACCTGCAAGATTTTTTACCACGGAATACACGGACGACACGGAAAAAATAACGTAACTATTCAGTATCTTGTCAAATGAACTAATAAGTCGCTGCTGTTGGGTGTATCTAAAGGAAACGTCGGAGGCATGGACGCCGAAGCGAGCCGACAGGGAGGTATTAACGGCATTTTCCGGTAGATACACCCAACGGCAGCGACGATCTCGCACGGACTGAGTAGATGCAAAATAACAAGTAATAATTCCGTGGTTCACTTCTTTTCATCTGATTATTTCAGAATCTGATGCGGTAGCCAGGTTGCCAGTTGCGGCCATAGCGCCAGCATTCCCAGCATCAGCAGCTGAATCAAAATGAACGGTATCACACCCCGGTAGATCATCGCCGTCGTCACCTGCGGCGGCGCCACTCCACGCAGATAGAAGAGCGCAAAGCCAAACGGCGGGGTCAGGAATGATGTCTGCAGATTCAGCGCGATCATCACGCCAAGCCAGATGGGATCGAGCCCCATTGCCAGCAGGATCGGACCGACGATGGGAACCACGACGAAAGTAATCTCGATAAAATCGAGAATAAAACCCAGCAGAAACATCACCAGCATGACGATGATGACAGCGCCGGCGACGCCCCCCGGCAACTCCTTGAGAAACTCCTCGATCAGCACATCACCGCCAAAACCGCGAAACACCAGTGAGAACAACGAGGCCCCGATGAGGATCATGAACACCATGCTGGTGACTTTGGTCGTCTCCAGCGTCACCTCCCGCAGGGTTTCCCGATTGAGCTTGTGACGCGTTGCCGCCAGCAGCATGGCGCCGATGGCGCCAACGGAGGCAGCCTCGGTGGGTGTGGCGAAACCTCCCAGGATCGAGCCCAGTACGGCGACAATCAGCAGCAGTGGAGGAAGCAGAGCTTTGGCGACAGCAAACCAGCCGTTGCCCCCCTCCCCTCTCTCCTGTTCAGGGATTGCAGGCACGCGCTGCGGACGCACCATCCCCAGCACCAGCAGATAGAGGATATAGAGGAGTACCAGCAGCAGACCGGGGATCAGGGCGCCAACGAACAGGTCACCCACTGACAGCGTCTCCGGCGACCACACCCCCATATCCAGCTGCGCCTGCTGGTAGGCCGAAGAGAGTACATCGCCCAACAGTACCAGAATGATCGATGGCGGAATGATCTGCCCGAGGGTTCCCGAGGCGCAGATGATGCCTGTTGCAACTGCGGGGTCATAGTTACGGCGCAGCATCGTCGGCAGAGACAGCAGCCCCATGGTGACAACCGTAGCGCCGACGATGCCGGTGCTGGCGGCAAGCAGCATGCCGACGAGCGTCACCGAGATGCCCAGCCCGCCGTGCAACTTGCCAAACAGCGCCGCCATGGTATCGAGCAGATTCTCTGCGATTTTGGAGCGCTCCAGCATCACGCCCATGAAGACAAACAGCGGTACTGCAATCAGCGTCTCGTTGATCATGATGCCGTAGAGGCGATTCGGCAGTGCTGCCAGGAAAGCGCTGTCGAAGTAGCCGCCAAGGCTGCCAAGAAAAGCAAACAGCAAGGCGGTTCCACCCAGTGCAAAAGCCACCGGATAGCCCAGCAGCAACACCACGCAGACAGCGATAAAAAGCCACAGCGGCAGCATCTCAGCCATCGTGTCGACGCACAACCGGGAGAGATTGCAATACCATCACCACCGCCTGGAGCAGCAGCAGCAGTGGCAGCAACAGCATCAATGTCTTGAGGAGAAAAACCAGCGGCAATCCACCAGCCTCACGCGAGCCTTCGAGCACGCCCCATGACTGAAAGACATAATCCCAGCTTGACCAGAGGATGAACAGCGCGACAGGAATCAACAAAAACAGCGTGCCGAAGAGATCAACGATTGCCTGTCCCCGGCGGCTGAATTTTCGATAGAAGATATCTACCCGCACATGCCCCTGATGCTTCAGGGTATAGGAGATGCCGAGCATAAAGACTGCGGCATGCATGTAGGTGACTGACTCCTGCAACCAGATCCAGCCGAGATCGAAACTGTAGCGCAGCACCACCACGATAAAGGTGACGACCACCATCAGCAGCGTCAGCCATGAGACACTGCGGCCTGTCAACTCATTAATTTGCTGCAGCACACCTTCCCCGTGCGGGTCCGGTGTTGCAGCAGGTGTCACCACTTCTTGATAGACCACATCTGGGTCGGCGCATCCGGCGAACCAGCGGCCGGCCGGCTCGCCTCATCACCGATCTCAGCACCGAGAAATGTGTAGGGCTTGGTGCGATCCGGGACAATATCCACCCTGTTGCGGCCCTGCTTGTCGCGATGCTCATAGATATCGACACGGTCGCCTTCGATGACTTTAACACTCTCGGTTTCATAAGCCTCAGGTTCAGCGGCGGAGATGGATGAGAGAGACAGCAGTGCAGCAGCACCAATAGAGACAATTTTCATAATTAATTACCAGTTAAAGAAATAGGTTTTAGGTTTTATGTGATGAACTAAAGTCGCAGCAGCATCTCCTGCTCCTCAGCCGAAGGCTCGAGGCTACGGCCTTCATAGTGGTGAAAAATTGCATCCACCACCTCTTTAGGTTCATCGATCACCTGGATCAGATTCATATCTTCCGGGCTGATCATGCCGTTCTTGTTCAGAGCCTCTTCAAACCACTGCAGCAGGCCGCTCCAGAATTCAGATTCAACCAGGATAATGGGAATGTTGCGACTCTTGCCAGTCTGGATCAGGGTCAACATCTCGGCAAATTCATCCAGCGTGCCAAAACCACCGGGCATCACCACATAGGCGACAGCATGCTTGACGAACATCACTTTGCGCGCAAAGAAGTGTTTAAAATCAACACTGACATCCTGATAGGGGTTCCCCAACTGTTCGTGAGGAAGCTGAATATTGACGCCGATACTCTGCGACTTACCCATCTGCGCGCCGCGATTGGCCGCCTCCATGATTCCGGGGCCACCGCCGGAAACCACCGCAAAGCCGCTGTCAGACAACAGGCAGGAGATTTCAACCGTCTTTTGATACCAGGGATGCTCCTGTGGCGTTCTCGCCGAACCAAAGACACTCACTGCCGGATGTATGCAGCCCAGCTTCTCGAAGCCCTCGACAAACTCGGCCATAATCTGGAAAACCCGCCAGGATTCCCGTGGATTGTGCTTATCACTACGCATAGATAGAAATCACATATAATAATTGGTTCTCAGTGACGATAATAACATCACCTACGCGGGGACGCTGCGACTAAATCATGGCCAGGATGCAACTCAATGAGCAGCAGATGGATGCGGTGCGTTATCTTGACGGCCCGTTGCTGGTGCTGGCAGGCGCCGGCTCCGGAAAAACCGGCGTTATCACCCAAAAAATCGCCTGGCTGATTGAACAACAGGGAATTCCTGCACGCAATATTCTGGCCGTCACCTTTACCAACAAGGCAGCCAGGGAGATGAAAGGGCGCGTCAGAGATCTGCTTGACAGCAGCAAAAGCCGGGGACTAAGAGTCAGCACCTTCCACCAGTTAGGTCTCAATATTCTACGACTACACTACAGGGAGACGGGATTAAAATCCGGTTTCACGCTCCTGGACGAACAGGACACCCTGCCGCTGGTCAAGGAGCTGCTGCATGAACATGACGCAGAGCATGTCAGCGCAGTACGCTGGCAGATCTCCACATGGAAGAATATGATGTTGACGCCCAAGCAGGCCGAGGCGGCGGCAGCCGACCAGCAGAGCCTGCATACAGCCCTCTGCTATGGCGCCTACGAACGCAGCCTGCGGGCTTATAATGCCGTCGATTTCGATGATCTGATCTGGCTACCGGTCAAGCTCTTCAATGACAATGCGGAGATACTGCAACGCTGGCAGGGACGGCTGCAGTATCTGCTGGTCGATGAATACCAGGACACCAATCTCAGTCAATATGCATTGATCAGGCATCTCGCCGGAATTCGCCAGGCATTGACCGTGGTCGGTGATGATGACCAGTCGATCTACGCATGGCGCGGAGCCAACCCGGAAAACATGCTACAGCTGAAAAAGGACTTCCCACGTCTTAAAGTCATTAAACTGGAGCAGAACTACCGCTCAGTCAGCACCATTCTCAAGGCGGCCAATGCGCTCATCGCCAACAACCCGCACCTGTTTGAAAAACGCCTGTGGAGCGCGCTGGGAGAAGGTGACAACATCCGCGTTATGCAGTGCAAGGATGAGGAGCACGAGGCCGAGCGCGTCATCTCAGATATACTGGTGCAAAAATTCCAGGGAAGAGCACTGGGTGACATTGCAATACTCTACCGGGGTAATCACCAGGCGCGCCTGTTTGAAAAGGCGTTGCGCCAGCATGACCTGCCCTACTTTCTCAGCGGCGGCCAGTCATTCTTCGGCCGTGCCGAGATCAAGGATACCATGGCGTTTCTGCGCCTGATTGCCAATGCTGATGACAACGCCGCCTTCCTGCGCATCATCAATGTTCCCCGCCGTCAAATCGGGTCAGCGACCCTGGAAAAACTCGGCGCCTACGCCAACCAGCGAGACATCAGCCTGCTGAACGCCTGCGGCGAGTTTGGACTCAACGACTGCATGGATGCAAGACGGCGCGGAATTCTACAGGAGTTTCATGACTGGATGCAGCGTCAGCAAAGCAAAACTGCTGAACTGGGGGCAGCCAAAGCTCTCACAAACCTGCTCCACGAAATCGACTACATGGCGATTCTTAGAGAAAAAAGCTCCTCGGAAACCGTGGCGCAGCGCCGCTGGGACAACATCGATGAACTCCTGGAGTGGCTGCAAAGGCTTCAGCAGGATGCGAAAAACGAACCGCACGAACTGGTCAACCACCTGACGCTCATCGACATCCTTGAGCGTCAGGATGAGGATAGCGACGGAGAACGCATCTCCCTGATGACCCTGCACTCCGCCAAGGGGCTCGAGTTTCCACTGGTCTACCTGGTTGGCATGGAGGAGGAGCTGCTGCCGCATCGTGTCAGTATCGAAGAGGAGAACATCGAGGAGGAGCGCCGCCTCGCCTATGTCGGCATCACCCGCGCCCGCCGTCACTTGATCATGACCCTGGCCAGACGCCGCAGGCGTTATGGAGAGTGGATGCTGTGCGAGCCGAGTCGTTTCCTGGACGAAATACCCGAAGAGTGCCTGCAATGGGAGGGAGAGAAGCAGCAGAAACAGGTGACCAAAGAGACCGGCAAGGCGCACCTGGCAAACATTCGCGCCCTGCTCGACAATACCTGAGTTGTCCCCTCCCCTAATCCTCCCTCTTTATCAAAGGGGGATCGAGGTGGATTTCAAATTACTGCGCAAGCACCCAGCTAACGACCGTCCTGATATCCGCATCGCTGACATGCGCATTCGGCGGCATGGGAATCTGCCCCCAGACGCCAACGCCGCCCGCTTTCACTTTCGCAACCAGCATATCCAGTGCGGCTGGATCATCCTTGTATTTAGCAGCCACCTCTTTATAGGCAGGTCCAACGAGCTTCACATCGATCTGATGACACGCCATGCAGGCGCTACTGGTTGCCAGCGCAAGCGCATCGGGTGCAGGCGCGGCCGCTTCAACTGGAGCAGAAGCAGTCGTCTCAGCGGCAGCAGGTGCTTCGGCAGGCTCAGGCGTGGCTTCAATTGGTGTAGGTTCAGCAGGTGCGGCTGCAGGTGTTTCAGATGCCGAAGGAGCAGATTCAGGTGCGGCTGGCACCGGCGCCGCTGGAGCTGGTTCAGGTGTGGCTTCTACAGGAGCCTTTGCCGGGGCAGCTGCACTCTCTCCAGTCACTACGACAGAAGCCATAGGCGCCAACTGCTCCTTAACAGCTGAAATCTGCTCATCAGTAAGCGGGGCTTTAGCTTCTTCACTACAGGCTGTGAGAGCCAACACACTCACTGCAGCAACAACTGGAATTATCTTGTGTGACAAACGAAGAGATAGCATATTTTGCTCCTGAAAAAAGAAATTTAGGGAGTGGAAAAACCTGAATATTATATTCCTAAATCCAGGATGATAGAACCGTCTATTTTCAGATTGCCTGCTGCAACTCTCTCTGCTGAACGACTTATGCAATAAAGAGCTGATTTTCCATCAATATCGATGGGATAATGCCAATGGACAAGAGCCGTTAGTTGCAGTAGTCTATCGTCGCTGTTGATGTTACGTATCAAACAGATGCCCCTTAATATCAACACACTTTCAATCACGCGCCCGTAGCTCAGCTGGATAGAGTACCGCCCTCCGAAGGCGGGGGTCACTGGTTCGAATCCAGTCGGGCGCGCCAATCATTTCAATGACTTACGATAATTCTAAGAAGCGTAAAACACTCTCTGGGTGGAATGACTTATAAATTCCGCACTATTAAGTTTCTC
>JAUVEG010000102.1 GCA_030594925.1 Gammaproteobacteria bacterium | reverse complement strand
CGCATGATCAACGGCCTGAACAAAGCTGGTATCGAGGTCGATCGCAAGATGCTGGCTGATATTGCTGTGCATGACAAGCCTGCATTCGGCGCCCTGGCGTCACAGGCCCGGGAAGCACTCGCCTAGACTGCATATTGCATGGCGACATGGAGTCACTGGAAGGGAGAGGGCCGCTTGGCTTTCTCCCTTTTTCGTGTTTAAAACCGGTAAAATAGATGTCTCAACAACTTGAACAAACTCTTCAGCAGGCGCAGCAGAAAATCTCCTCTGCGCAGGCGCTTGCCGAGCTGGATCTGGTGCGTGTCGAGTATCTCGGCAAGAGCGGGGTTTTCACCGGGCAGTTGAAGCAGCTCGGAAAACTACCCAAAGAGGAGCGCCCGCAGGCGGGGCAGGCGATCAACAAGGCGAAAAAGATGCTGCAGCAACGCATCATGCAGCGCAAGCAAGTGCTCGAAACCGAGGCGCTCAAGCGGCGTCTGGAAGAGGAGCGCATCGATGTTACCCTGCCTGGCCGTGGCCTTGGAACCGGTGGACAGCATCCTGTCACGCGAACACTGCAACGCATCGAGACACTGTTTCGCAGCGCCGGTTTTGAAGTGGTGGAGGGGCCGGAGATCGAGGATGACTATCATAATTTCGAGGCTCTGAACATTCCGGCGCACCATCCGGCGCGCGCCATGCACGATACCTTCTATTTCGACGAGCACATGCTGCTGCGTACGCATACCTCACCGGTGCAGATACGCACCATGGAAAAAAGCGGGCCGCCGCTGCGCGTGATTGCACCGGGGCGCGTCTATCGTTGTGATTCCGATATCACCCATACGCCGATGTTTCACCAGGTGGAGGGTTTTATGGTGGATGAAAACGTCACCTTCGGTGACCTCAAGGGGATTCTGCACGATTTCCTGGAGGCCTTTTTCGAGAAGCAGCTGAAGGTGCGTTTCCGCCCCTCCTACTTCCCGTTTACCGAGCCCTCGGCGGAGGCGGATATCGAATGCGTCATCTGTGAAGGCGAGGGGTGCCGGGTATGCAGCCATACCGGCTGGCTGGAGGTGCTTGGTTGCGGCATGATCCACCCGCAGGTGTTTCATCATGTCGGTATCGACAACGAGGAGTTTACCGGCTATGCATTCGGCATGGGAGTGGAGCGTCTCACCATGCTGCGCTATGGCGTCAACGATCTGCGTCTCTTTTTTGATAATGATCTGCGCTTTCTAAAGCAGTTTGCGTGATGACAGGGTAGGTAACCACAGATGCACACAGATAAACACAGATGAAAATCTGTTCATTTGTCATTTCGACCAAAGGGAGAAATCTTTTGTTGGAGAATCAAGATCTCTCACATTCGTTCGAGATGACAAGGTGCAATAAGCTTGCGCATGGCACCATGAATTGTGCAAATAAACCTTATTCAACCACGGAACACACAGACCACACGGAATTATTTTGTTTTCTTTTCCGTGTATTCCGTGGTAATAATGTTTTTAAATTTATGACAACAAATATTGAACTGGAATAAATAGATGCGATTCAGTGAATCCTGGTTAAGAGAGTGGGTCAATCCGGATGTCGAGACGGATGCCCTGTCACATCGTCTCAGCATGGCTGGCCTCGAGGTCGAGAGCGTCGAGCCTGCTGCGCCCGGGTTTAGCGGTGTCGTGGTTGGTGAAGTGATCAGTGTCGACCCTCATCCTGATGCCGATAAACTCAATGTGACGCAAGTCAATAGCGGTGCGGATGAAGCACTGCAGATCGTATGCGGTGCAAAAAATGTTGCCGCCGGCATGCGCGTTCCTGTGGCGACGGTCGGCGCATGCCTGCCGGGGGATTTCAAGATCACCCGCGCAAAACTGCGTGGTGTCGAGTCTCTGGGAATGATCTGCTCGGCTTCGGAGCTGGGGCTGGCTGACTCCTCGGATGGCATCATGCCGCTACCAAAAAATTCACCCGTTGGAGAGGATTTTCGACGCTATCTGGATCTCGATGATCACTGCATCGAAGTTGACCTGACACCGGATCGTGGAGACTGCCTGAGCCTGCTGGGAGTTGCGCGTGATGTCTCGGCAATTTTTGGCTGTGATCTGCACGAAACCATCGTAACTGATGCTCCTGTAACGACTGACAGCCGCATCGAGGTGACGCTGAGTGCGCCACAAGCCTGCCCCGGATATCTGTGCCGTATCGTCAAGGGAATAGACCCTGCCGCTGAAACACCATTGTGGATGCAGGAGCGCCTGCGCCGGGGTGGCATGCGATCTCTCGGCGTGGTTGTCGACGTCACCAATTATGTGCTGTTGGAGCTGGGTCAGCCGATGCATGGTTTTGATCTCGACAAACTCAGCGGCGGCATCACAGTGCGTATGGCTAATGAAGGAGAGAAACTTGAACTGCTCGATGGTGGCGAAGCGACCCTGAATGGGGAGACGCTGGTAATTGCCGATGACGACAAGGTGCTGGCTATGGCCGGCATCATGGGCGGTGCAGCCACCGGCGTGACTCAAACGACAAAGCATGTATTGCTTGAAAGCGCCTTCTTTGAACCGCTGGCAATCAGCGGCAAGGCGCGCTCCTACGGTCTGCACACTGATTCATCGCATCGTTTTGAGCGCGGCGTTGATCCTGCCCTGCAGCGCAGGGCGATGCAGCGCGCCACGACATTGCTGCTTGAGATCGCCGGTGGCTCTGCAGGAGAAATCATCGAAGCCCGTGCTGATGGTTTCTCTGTGGAAGCTGAAGTGATTCATCTTCGTCGATCCCGCATCGAGCGTCTGCTGGGCGTTGCCATCGATGATGAGGCCATCTCTTCATCTCTGCAGCGTCTCGGTATGTCGCTCGAAACTTGCGATGACGGCTGGATGGTGACGCCGCCAAGCTGGCGTTTTGATGTCTCGATCGAGGCTGATCTGATCGAGGAGATTGGCCGCATCTATGGTTACGACAATATTCCGCAGACGCATGGCCATCTCTCCCTGACGATGCACCTGCCGCCGGAGGCGGGTTTCACTCTTGAGCGCGCTACAAATCTGCTCAATGCAAGAGAGTATCAGGAGGTTATCACCTACAGCTTCATCTCGGCAGGTGCGGCCAGGCATCTCGATCCGCATGGTGAGCAGATTACGCTGGCCAATCCGATTTCAGCCGATATGTCCGTCATGCGTCCGTCACTCTGGGGTGGATTGCTGGAGACGGCGAGACATAACCTGGCGCGCCAGCAGGAGCGCATTCGTTTACTTGAGACAGGATTGAGGTTTAATCTACAAGATAATGAAATTAAACAAGAAAAATGCTTGTCTGGTATGTTGTTGGGTGGGCGCGCCGCCGAGCAGTGGGGTGAGGCAACTGAAGCAGTCGATTTCTTCGACCTCAAGGGGGATGTCGAATCAATACTCTCTCTGACAGGATGTTCTGACGCCTTCAGTTTTGTTGCAGCGGAACATCCGCTGCTGCATCCAGGTCAGTCGGCTCGTATCGAGCGTGACGGAAGAGCGGTCGGGTGGCTGGGATTGCTACACCCAAAATTAGAAAAGTCTTTTGGGATCAAAGGAAAAGCCTATCTTTTTGAGATTGTTTTGAGCGAACTTGAGCCTGGATCAATACCAGCTTTTACGCCATTGTCGAAATTCCCCAGTATTCGCCGTGATTTCGCCATTGTCGTCAATCTGGACATCTCTTTTGCCCGGGTTGAGCAGGTGATTCGTGAATCTGCCTGTGAAATTGTGCAAGATATCCGTCTTTTTGATGTTTATACCGGGGTAAATGTCGAATCAGACAGAAAAAGTTTGGCTTTGAGCTTGATTTTACAGGATAAATCACGGACACTAGATGATGACGAGGTGCAAAAAGCCTCGCAACAGGTGCTCAAGGCACTTGAGACAAATCTGGGCGCAACATTGCGGGAGTCATAAATGACGCTAACCAAAGCAAATTTGGCAGAGTCTCTATTCGATGAAGTCGGTCTAAATAAACGCGAAGCCAAAGAGCTGGTCGAACTCTTCTATGAGGAGATTAAACGCTCGTTGGAACAGGGAGAGCAGGTCAAGCTGTCAGGCTACGGTAATTTCGATTTGCGCGAAAAAAAGCAGCGCCCCGGACGCAATCCGAAGACTGGAGAGGAGATACCCATCTTACCAAGACGAGTCGTCACTTTCCGGCCTGGACAAAAACTAAAATCGAGGGTTGAAGGCTATGCTGGACGCGAGTGAAGCACACATTGAACTACCTCCCATCCCGGGAAAACGTTATTTTACGATTGGCGAAGTGAGCGAGTTGTGCGTGGTTAAGCCCCATGTGCTGCGCTATTGGGAGCAGGAGTTTCCACAGCTCAAACCAGTCAAACGCAGGGGTAATCGCCGTTATTATCAACGTCATGACGTGATGATGATTCGCCAGATCCGCAGTTTGCTGTATGAGCAGGGTTTTACCATCGGAGGAGCCAGGCAGCAACTCTCGGGAGATGCTGCAAAACAGGATCACCATGAGAGTCTGCAGCTGATTCACCAGCTGCGTGTCGAGTTGGAAGAGATTCAGCAGATTCTCAAGCGTTAGTTAGAGAACGGCAACCACGGAATACGCGGACAACACGGAAAGCAAGAGTCTCAATTTCGTGTTGTCCGGCTTACTCTATTTCCCCGTGTACAGATTGTCATCTCAAGACCTCTGTTTGTCATCTCGATGCAGGAGAGATCCTGGTGTTCGATTGCTAAGATCCCTCGTCAATCCTGCCCCGTACCTCCCTCGGAAGACATCACAAATTGATTGACATCGCGCCATCCTCAACGTAGGATGCCGTCTCTATTTTCGGGGTGTAGCGCAGCCTGGTAGCGCACCGCAATGGGGTTGCGGTGGTCGGAAGTTCGAATCTTCTCACCCCGACCAAAAATTTTAACCCTACTACCCGCCCATCAGTTTAGGAGACATTAATGAGAGTTTCATTTTATAAATCTATCTCGATCATCCTGCTACTTCTCCTTGTTGCAGGCTGTACAACACAGCAAGTTGCTGAGCCTGAGGTCATCAAGCCGGAAGAGGTTAAATTCTATACCAATGCCCCCGGGGACTATGTTGTGAAGGGGAAGGTTACTGCCACCAGTAAAGCAAAAATGACCGTGCAGGAACGTCAGAACTACTTTATTCAGGAGACCAGTCGTCAGGCGGCTGCTATGGGCGCCAATGGCGTGCTGATTTCTGGCTATACCGGTAAGGGACCATCAGAAACCGTTGATGTCTACCGTGACGGTCGTTACATTCCTGTCCCGGCTCACACCAAGACGGTGAATGCCCAGGCGATCTATGTTCGCAGGAAAAATTAACGGACCTCTGAATAAGCCCGTGGGATGAGAGATGCAGGGTGCAATACGCTCCGCATATTGAAACCCCCGGAAAACTAAAAATGCCACAAATCGTATGATTTGTGGCATTTTTGCGTTTACGGCTTAGCTTCTTAAAGCCATCGAACCAGGTAGTAGAGGCGCAAACCCTCTGACGAGACTGACGGCCCATAGACCAAAGCCGCGCCTAATTTATCCACTCCCGCGGTGCGTAACAGCGCCTCCTCTTCATCGGCAACCGTGGTGACACATCCTTCGGGAAAGCGCTTGCGGTTTTTTCG
>JAUVEG010000301.1 GCA_030594925.1 Gammaproteobacteria bacterium | reverse complement strand
CGCTTGAAAGAGCAGGGCATAAAGGATCAGCGGGTGTTGAGTGTGATGCGTGAAATTCCACGCCACTGCTTTGTCGAAGAGGCGCTTGCTTCCCGCGCCTATGAAGATACCGCTCTCCCCATTGGTCATGGGCAGACAATTTCGCAGCCCTATATTGTGGCGCGGATGACGGAAGTGCTGCTGCAAACACAACCGATGCAACAGGTTCTGGAGGTGGGGACCGGTTCAGGTTATCAGGCGGCGATTTTATCCCGGCTGGTGCGGCGTCTGCAGAGTGTCGAGCGCATCAGGGCATTGAGTGACCAGGCGCGCCATCGTTTCCGACAGCTCAAGCTGCGCAATATACGTCTCAGATACAGTGACGGCGGTATGGGAATGCCGGAGTATGCGCCTTATGACGGCATTCTTGTGACTGCTGCGCCTGAGGGTATCCCGCGTGCATTGGTGGAACAGTTGCGCCCGGGCGGGGTGATCATCATGCCGATTGGCGACAGTGAAGAGCAGATTTTAATTCGCGTCACACGTACACAGGAAGGTTATGAAAAAGAGTTTCTTGAGCGGGTCTCATTTGTTCCGCTGCTTGGCGGAGTAGTGTAGTGCTTCATCAATGCACTAAAACCTGAATTATTGTATTAATGGAGCACAAAATGTCGATGTTTTCCTCTCTCTATGACAAGGTGTTGAGCTGGTCGCGTCATCCGCATGCACCCTGGTATCTTGGTGGGCTGAGTTTTGCCGAGTCCTCCTTTTTCCCGATTCCACCGGATGTGATGCTGGCGCCAATGAGCCTTGCCTCCCCGCACCGCGCACTCTGGTACGCTCTCTTGACAACCCTCACCTCGGTGGCTGGAGGAGTTGCCGGGTATCTGATTGGCGTAACGCTGTTCGATGTGATCGAACCCTGGCTGTTGCAGAGCCGCTATTTTGAAAGATACCTGACTGCAAAATCGTGGTTTGACGAGTGGGGTTTCTGGGCGATCTTTCTTGCCGGATTCTCTCCGATCCCCTACAAAGTCTTTACCATCACGGCAGGAGCCATAGCCATGCCTTTTGCCCCCTTTGTGCTGGCATCCTTTATCGGGCGTGGAGCACGCTTTTTTCTGGTGGCAATGCTGATGGCCTGGGGAGGCGAAAAGATGGAGGCGAAACTGCGTCACTATATCGACTGGATCGGCTGGGGAGTAGTTGGATTGATTGCAGCAGTTGTCATCGTGGTGAAATTAACCTGAAATCCGATATGAAATCCCCTGCATTCCTGCCGGGCTTGCTTTCACTGCTGATACTGGCTGGATGCAGCAGCAGTGGTGAATGGCGAGCGCCTTATGAGAGCCGTGTGACGCTGCCGGGATCAAAGCCTTCTCCCGTCAGTGGCAGCGACTATGTTGTGCAGCCTGGAGATTCACTCAGTTTGATTGCCCATCGCTCCGGGGTCAGTGCAAGCGATATTTCCAGCTGGAATGGACTCGAGGCGCCATATCATCTCAGGTCCGGTCAAAAGTTACGCCTGAAAAAGCCGCGTGGCGGTGTGAAAACTCCTCCCCCGGGCAATAAAACTGCCAATAAAAAGCCTGCGCTAAAGTCTCAATCAGTCACTCCCCGTCAGTCTCAGTCACGGCCTGAACAACACAATATTCAAACATCAGATTCCCAGAAATCACAGCACAAGCAGCCCCGGGCTGAGACGGCCATACAGGCTGGGCAGATCAAACAGTCGGTCATGGCAAAGATGGAGGAGAGCAGCAAGAGGCATGATTTTCTGCCTGATTCAAAGTTGCGCTGGAGGTGGCCGGTCAAGGGAAAGGTCATCAAGTCATATCGAGCATCGGATCCGGGCAGACGCGGAATTTTGATCAGCGGCGTGGAGGGAAAGGGGATTTCGGCAACTGAATCGGGAGAGGTTGTTTATAGTGATGATGGACTGAAAGGCTATGGGCAGCTTATTATCATCAAACATAACAGTGATTACCTGAGTGTCTATGCGCACAATCACACGCGCCTGGTAAAAACGGGGGAGTGGGTAAATCGTGGAGCACAGATAGCAACCATGGGCCGATTGTCCGGCAAAGCCGTCCTGCATTTTGAAATCCGCCACAATGGAGAGGCGGAAAATCCATTAAAATATTTAGGTAACACCTTGAACTGATAAAGAATATCCATGTTGTGCCTCAAAGCGTGTTAAATTACGGCCTAGCAACTCAATAATAAAAAAATAATAGCTATCTGAAATAGCCAATGAATGGGGGAATGATGGATTCATCTGAGGAGAATTCTGCTTCTGATGTCGAGGCAAAGAACCGCAGCAAAGTAGTGAATGAGCTCGCGCTCAAGAAGCCTCTGGCACCAAAAAAACCGGCCGTCACTCGTGTGGCATCTGAATTTGACGCCACACGTATGTATCTCAACGAGATTGGTCTCTCGACACTGTTGACAGCAGAGCAGGAGGTCGATCTGACGCGTCGTGCGCATAAGGGCGATGAAGCTGCCAGAGCGCGCATGATCGTGTGCAACCTGCGCCTGGTTGTGAAGATATCCAGACGTTATCTCAATCGCGGGTTAGCGCTTCTCGATCTCATCGAAGAGGGCAACATTGGCCTGATCAGGGCCGTCGAAAAATTCAATCCCGAGCTCGGTTTCCGTTTTTCAACCTATGCAACCTGGTGGATCCGGCAGACCATCGAGCGCGCCTTGATGAATCAGACGCGCACCATCCGTCTGCCGGTGCATGTTGTCAAGGAGGTGAATGTGTGTCTGCGCTCGGCGCGTCAGCTGATGCAGCAGCTTGATCATGA
>JAUVEG010000142.1 GCA_030594925.1 Gammaproteobacteria bacterium | reverse complement strand
TGCGCCTTCGAGGTGGTGGCGCCGCCGATCATCAACGGGATGTCGAAGCCCTGGCGGGTCATCTCTTTGGCGACATGCACCATCTCGTCGAGGGAGGGGGTGATGAGGCCGGAGAGGCCGATGATATCGACCCCCTCCTGCTTCGCTTTTTGCAGAATGGTCTCGGCGGGGACCATGACGCCGAGATCGATCACTTCATAGTTGTTGCACTGCAGTACCACGCCGACGATGTTTTTGCCAATATCATGCACATCACCCTTGACCGTGGCCATGAGGATTTTCCCCTGCGAGCGTACCGCGTTGTCAGCCTTTTCGGCTTCAAGGTAGGGCTGCAGCCAGGCGACGGATTTTTTCATGACGCGCGCAGATTTAACCACCTGCGGAAGGAACATCTTGCCGTCGCCGAAGAGATCGCCAACCACGTTCATGCCGTCCATCAGCGGTCCCTCGATGACCAGGATTGGCCGCCCGGCCTTTTCCAACGCCTCTTCGGTGTCAGCATCGATGTATTCGGTAATCCCCTTGACCAGCGAGTGCTCGAGGCGTTTTTCAACGGGCCACTCGCGCCACTCGGGGCTCTCGTCAGCCTTGACTGATCCATCGCCCAGATAGTTGGGCGCTATTTCGACCAGTCTGTCACCGGCATCCGGGCGGCGGTTGAGCACCACATCCTCGACCGCTTCGCGCAGCTCCTGCGGCAGATCGTCGTAGACCGACAGCTGGGCGGCATTGACGATGCCCATATCCATGCCGGCCTGGATGGCGTGGTAGAGGAATACGGCGTGAATCGCCTCGCGCACCGGATTGTTGCCGCGAAACGAGAAGGAGACGTTGGAGACTCCGCCCGAGATCAACGCATGAGGCAGGTTCTGCTTGATGGCGCGGGTGGCCTCGATGAAGTCCACGCCGTAGTTGTTGTGCTCCTCGATGCCGGTGGCGACGGCAAAGATGTTGGGATCGAAGATGATGTCTTCAGCCGGGAAGCCGACCTCTTCGGTGAGGATCTTGTAGGCGCGGGCACAGATCTCGATCTTGCGCTGCTGCGTATCGGCCTGTCCCTGCTCGTCGAAGGCCATGACGATAATGGCTGCGCCATAGCGTCTGCAAAGCCTTGCGTGTTCGATGAAATCGGTTTCACCCTCCTTGATGGAGATCGAGTTGACAATCGACTTGCCCTGCACACACTGCAGTCCGGCTTCGATGATCTCCCATTTGGAAGAGTCGATCATAAAGGGGACTTTACAGATATCGGGCTCGCCGGCGCACAGATTCAGAAAACGCACCATCGCCGCCTTGCCGTCGAGCATGCCCTCGTCCATGTTGATATCGACGACCTGGGCGCCGTTCTCCACCTGGGTGCGGCACACATCCAGCGCCTGCTCATACTCTTCATTGAGTATCAGCCGTTTGAAAATGGCGGAGCCTGTGACATTGGCTCTCTCACCGACATTGACGAACAGCGACTGTGCGCCGATGTTCAGCGGTTCCAGTCCTGACAGGCGGCACTCATGGGGTTGATCCGGCAGCTGGCGCGGTGCTTTGCCTGCGGTTGCTGCAGCAATCGCGCGGATATGCTCCGGGGTGGTGCCGCAGCAGCCGCCGATGATATTCAGCAGGCCGGAGTCAGCCCACTCACCGATATAGCCGGCCATGTGGGCGGCATCCAGGTCATACTCGCCAAACTCGTTCGGCAGTCCCGCATTGGGATGCGCAGAGACGAAAGTCTCGCACACCCGCGACATCTCCTCGACGTACTGGCGCAGCATGTCAGGGCCGAGTGCGCAGTTGAGACCGATGGAGATCGCATCGGCGTGGCGCAGGCTGTTGTAGAAAGCCTCGGTGGTCTGGCCCGAGAGGGTGCGTCCGGAGGCGTCGGTGATGGTGCCGGAGATCATCAACGGCAGCTTGACGCCATCCTCGTCAAACACCTTGTGGCAGGCGAAAATCGCTGCCTTGGCGTTGAGGGTGTCAAAAATGGTTTCGATCAGCAGCAGATCCGCACCGCCTTCGATCAGGCCGCGAACAGAGTCGACATAGTCATCCACCAGCTGCTGAAAAGTGACATTGCGGTAGCCCGGATCGTTGACATCCGGAGAGAGGGAGCAGGTGCGGCTGGTGGGGCCGATGACGCCTGCTACAAAGCGTGGCCTCTCTTCGGTCGAATAGGCGTCAGCCGCTTCACGCGCCAGGCGCGCAGCAGCGACATTGATCTCGTAGGCGAACTCCTCCATCCCATAGTCGGACATGGAGACGCGGGTGGCGTTGAAGCTGTTGGATTCGACGATATCCGCGCCCGCCTCGAGATAGGCTTTGTGAATGTCGCGGATGATCTGCGGCCGGGTCAGTACCAGCAGGTCGTTGTTGCCCTTGACGTCCACATGCCAGTCGGCGAAGCGCTCACCACGATAATCAGACTCCTCGAGTTTGTGGCGCTGGATCATGGTGCCCATGGCGCCATCCAGGATGAGTATGCGTTGCTTCAGGTGAGTCTGCAGCAGCTGGAATGTGTCGGTCATCAGAGTCGATTGGTCGAGAGTCGTAAAAACAGACATTTTAGCAGTTTTCCCGATAGTCAGTCTTTCTTACATATCCTGGAAAAATACATTGAATACTCTCGCAAAGACGCAAAGACGCAAGAAAAGGCTCTAAGGATTTTTTCTTGGCGAGCTTGGCGTCTTTGCGAGAGATGATTTTTGGGTTTCAAGTCCACAAACACTTCTTGACCTACTTGCACTATATCTATCAACGGTTAAGATGTTGATACTTGTTTCCAATGATGATCTGACTATGTTAGGCCTGCTGCAAAAGAGACAACTGCTCGATGACAATTCGGTGCAATGGCTGTTCGAGTCATTCGCCTGGGCATTGCGAAACTTCGATGCGGATGTTTTTTACAATGAAACCATCCTGGTAATTCCCTCGAATGAGTTTTTTCCGGGGCGGGAGAACAGCGTTCACGGCATGGCGACGCTGATTTTTGATCAGGTCAAGGGTTACGCGGGTGTCGACCACTGGCCCACTCTATTGATGGATCACAACAGCTGCATGATTGAACCGCCCAGGGTGGAAATCAAGGGCGCATTGCGTGGCGCCAGGGGAGTCGAGCAGGAGGTCGAGCAGGGATCAGAGAGCGATGCCAACAGGATGCTTGTCAGCTACGATCCGGACCAGGTGTTGAACCCCGAGGCATTGATCGCTACCTATGCGCATCAGCTTGCTTATCAGCTGGGGAATCAGGCGAAACAACTGCCGCCCGGTGGAGAGCAAAACCTGCCGCATGTAACAGAGGTGCTGGCTGTGTTTATGGGATTCGGCCTGATGTTTGCCAACAGCGCCTTTACCTTTCAGACCGGCGGATGCGGAAGCTGCAAACGCCCCGGTACAAACCGCAGCAGCTATCTCTCCCAATACGACACCACCTATGCCCTGGCCATCTTCAGCGTTCTCAAACAGATCCCGAACAACAAGGTGCTGCCGCATCTGAAAAAGTCACTGCGACCATTCTATAAAAAAGCGGTCAAAGAGATTCGTTCGAGAGGGGAAGAGCTTCGGCTATTAACAGGGAAATGAATGAACCACGGAACACACGGACAACACGGAAAATTCTTGTTCCCGCGTTCCTGCGAGGGAATGCATGCCTGGCTCGATGATAATTTCGTATGCATTCCCACCGGGGAAGGTGGGAACGAGAGAAAACTGTAAGCCACGGAGCGTACAGACAACACGCATGTTTTTTTCTTTCCGTGTGTTCAGTGTGTTCCGTGGTTAATTTTTTTACTGGGTCTTGGTGCGCAGGGGTTTGAGCAGATGCTCCAGGCCGTTGATCTTGATCTCCAGGCAGAGTGTCATCAACATTCCAAGCCGCCCCTGTGGAAATCCCTTCTCCTGAAACCACAGCAGGTAGGGTTCAGGGAGATCGATCAGCGCCCGGCCACGGTATTTACCAAATGGCATCTCCATGTTTGCCACTTCGAGTAAATCCTCTGCTTCGAACATTAATTGCTGCGTTGCTGCCTGCTGAATGTGCCGATCAATTGCTGGTTGCGTGTGAGTTCAGCCGAGTCGTCCTGAGTAACAGTCAGTCGATAGTGCTCCGGATTGTCAGTGTCTGATGCCCGGGTACAATCCAGTGCGAGCTGCTTTGGACTCATACCTCCCCAGAAGCAGTGGCGTACAGCCGCTTCCCCGGTGGCACTGTAGATGTCCGCACGGCCTTCATACTGGACATCAATCTTCGTAAACCCCGGCTCATTTTCGGAGGTTGCTGTCCATATGCCGCTGCCGGAGTGAGGTGAGCAGCCGGCAATGAGCGCCAGGGTGCTGAGCAGGAAGAGGTTTTTCAGTATAGAGTTATTCATAAAGATATCTTCTCGAATCGTAACTATTCAGTATTTTCAATAACGCACAAAACAGTCACGGCTATTGGGTGTATCTGCAAGAAACGTTGGAGGCATGGATGCCGACACGAGTCTACATGGATGTATTCACGACGTTTTCTGGAAGATATGCCCGATAGCAGTGACGATCCAGAATGAGCTGAATAGTTACCTCGAATCAAGTAATGTGCAGCTATATGCGAGGTTTATTTACAGCGCTCCTAGAATCCTTGATCCACTAAAATGTTTGCAAATGAGTCAAGTTTTAAAAGAATCTCTCGCTAAGAACGCAAAGCTTCCGCATCCCTGCTCACGCCCCTGACCTACATCCATGTAGGCCAAGGACGCAAAGGTTTTTCTTGGCGGTCTTGGCGTCTTTGCGAGAGAAA
>JAUVEG010000189.1 GCA_030594925.1 Gammaproteobacteria bacterium | reverse complement strand
CGCATGCGCCACAAGGACAGCGTCGGCAACGAAGGCGTCATTGAAGCGAACGGCGTACAGTGGATGACGGCAGGCAAAGGCATCGTCCATTCAGAAATGCCGGAACAGGAAGATGGCCTGCTGATGGGATTCCAACTGTGGGTCAACCTGCCCAAAGCGGATAAAATGACCGAACCGGCTTACCAGGGGTTTGCTGATACGGAGATCCCGGTCGAGCAGCATAATAATGGCATGCTGGTGCGTGTGATTACCGGGCGGACTGATGAGGGGACTGTCGGACCGGTAGTCAACAACTTCGTCAGGCCAACCTATCTGGATATTGCGTTGCCGGCTGGTGTAGTGTTTGAGCAGTCGCTGGACTACTCTGACAACGCATTTATCTTTGTCATAGAAGGCGGCGTGAAAGTGGGCGAAAAGTTGCAGTCACTCGGGAAAAGGAGGCTGGGGATCCTCAGTGGCGGTGAAAGGGTTGCGATAACAGCAGGGAAGAGTGACAGCCGCTTCCTGCTGGTGGCCGCACAGCCGCTCAATGAGCCGGTCGCCCGAGGTGGGCCCTTTGTCATGAATACTCAGCAAGAGGTTTTGCAGGCATTTGAGGACTTCAGAAATAACCGTTTTTAAGTCATCAAAATTACCCCATGAGCCTCTTGCAAAACTCGTAAATTGTGAGTTTTGTCATCTCGAACGAATGTGAGAGATCTTATTTATCAATGAGTTAAGATTTCTCCTTCCAGTCGAAATGACAGTTGCTGAGAGTTTTGCAAGAGGCTCCCAACCTGGCAAAGCCAGAACTAAAAAACGTAGGGTGACAATAAGCGCAGCGCATGTGGCTACGTGCAGGAGAGCAGGCAATGGTCGCGCGTCTGCTGATTGCTTTCGAGGAGCTGAACTGCATCAATCGAAACTGATATTGAATGCAGGGTCCCTTATCCCCGGGGAGCAGGAGAGGATGAGGGGGAGTTATCGGCCAACTCTCGTTTTTAGCAGTAATTCGAAGCCACCGATTTTAGCGGGTGGAGCATTCACGAAAATTAAAATCTTGTGATATTGAACGGCTCTATTGGAAAGCTGCTTGCGCCGTCGATGATCAGTTCGGCAACAATCCTGCCGACCAGGGGAGAGAGCTGAAAGCCGTGGGCCGAAAAGCCGAAGGCGTGCCAGGCATCTTCAGCAGTGCTGCTTTTGCAGATCACCGGAAGGTTGTCAGGCATAAAGGCCTCGACTCCCGCCCAGGTGCGTACGATGCGCACATCTTTTAATTGCGGAAACAGCGCCATGACACTGCGCGCACTCACCGCCAGCTTTGGCCATTCAATTTCGCTGCTTTCCTTGTGAAAATCGAGGTTCGCCATGTGCGCGCCGCCAATCAGCAGGGTGCCGTTTTGCATCTGTTTGAAGGAGAGCTTGCGGCTGGCTGAGCCGATGACCGGATCGATGAAGTGAGGCAGGCGCTCTGTCACCATCAGCATTGGCGCGCCGGGCTTCAATGGCACTGGCTCGCCCAGGGAGGCGGCGATTTGGCCTGCCCAGCCACCAGCGCAATTGACCAGCAGGGGCGCCTGAAACTCCCCCTTTCTGGTCGTTACCCGCCACATCCCGCGCTCCCGCTCAACGGCATCGACAATGGTGTTGACGTGGTATTCCACACCCAGTGAGCGCGCCTTGTGGCGAAAAGCAGTGAGTGCATGAAACGGACGCGCGTAGCCGTCTTCACGGCAGATCAGGGCGCCTACACAGTGCGGAGCCAGCGCAGGAGCCAGTCGATAGAGCTCTTCACGGCCAATCATCTCTTCATGTTCATAGCCAAGCGAGCGCACCATCTCGGCGCGCTGCTCCAGCAGGTCGAGGTCATCACTGTTTTCCGCGACCCGCAGCTGACCGGGAAATCGCGCATCACAATCCGAATCCACCAGTGACTCGATGTTACGCCACATCTTTGCCGCTTCGACCGTCAGCGGGATCTCCGGCGGATTGCGGTTGAGCTGGCGCAGACCGCCGGCATTGACGCCCGAGGCGTGACGACCGGGGCTCTGCTTTTCCAGAATTGTGCAGTGAATGCCGCGCATGGCAAGCTGCAGCGCCGTCGAGGAGCCCATAAGACCGCCGCCGATGATGATGACATCGCTCTTCATTCTGTCTCGTCCGGGTATAAGTTTGCAAGCTGTCCCAGCGTCAATGGTTTGAGCGGTGGTCGAATTCGAAATTGCATGCTTTGCTGCAAAGGGATGGAGGTTTTATCGGCAACGATATGGGCTACGGCCTGTGAACACTGGCGTCCCTGGCAGGGCCCCATGCCGCAGCGGGTAAGAAATTTCACCTGATTGCTGTCGCTGTGACCGGCGGCAATTGCCGAGCGTATCTCTCCTGCCGTTACCTCTTCACAGCGACACACGATGGCGTTGTCATGCGGGACTTTGAGCATGCTGTCGGGGATGCGGAACAGCTTTTCAAGAAATGGCCGAATGCGCAGATCCGCCTTCATCCATTTTCTGTCCTGTTTGGCTTCATGATTCACCTCTTGCTGATTCAGAATCTCCAGGTTGTGCAATACCCTGAAGGCAGCGATACGCCCGGCATGCTCGGCGGTGCGTGCTCCGCCGATGCCGCCGCCGTCGCCTGCAATCAGAATGCCCTCGATGCTGCTGCCTCCCCACTTGTCCAGTTCGGGTCTCCAGCACTGCTGGCGCTTGTGCCAGAAATGGGCGCAGCCTGCTGCCTGGCTGAGATGTATGTTGGGAATGATGCCGAAGTGGATCATCAGGGAATCTGTCTTGAGCCTGTGTTTGCTTCCTTTGTGTCTGTAGCTGATGGACTCAAGAGACTTTTTGCCATGCGCTTGCAGATCACGGATGCCATTGTGCAGTTCGACGCCGGCCAGTTTCAATGTCTGCTGATAACGCAGTCCCTGGGTAATGTGATGATGCACCAGCAGTGCGCCGGGCAGTTTGGGCAAAGCCTTGATGTAGTTGACTCTGGAGATGGTGTCCAGAACGGCTTTAACCTTGACGCCGGCGCGCAGGTATTGCCATGCCAGCAACAGCAGCAGTGGTCCGGAGCCGGCGAGTACGACTCCGTCCGAGGGCACGATGCCGCTGCCCTTGAAGAGTATCTGTCCCGCTCCGGCGTTTATTACGCCCGGCAGCGTCCATCCGGGAAAAGGCACGGGGCGTTCGAATGCGCCGTTGGCGATCAGCACCTGCTCAGCGGTAATCATGCGCGCCTGCTGCTGATGAATCACTCCGATCTCTCTGTGCGCAGAGAGCGACCACACCTGTGTGTCGGGAAAATAGCGGGCGGAGCTGTCACGAAAAGCGGTGACGAGTTTTGCACCGCGGCGATACTCCGGCCCCAGCTTCTCTGCACGCTCTACAGGCGCAGCTTCGATGGCGCGAAAAATCTGTCCGCCGGGAGCAGGCTGCTCATCGAGCAGCGCCACCTCGACACCGTGATCAGCGGCTATAGTGGCAGCGGCAAGGCCGGCAGGCCCTGCGCCAATGATCACGAGTTGGTAATGATCCTTCATGAAGCTCTCCCTCACACCCCGCTCCCATGCTGGCGCTCGATGCGCATGCCGTCACGCACCTGCACCATGCAGGCCTGTTGATTGGGAATTCCGTCGATCACCATCAGGCAGTCGAAGCAGACTCCCATCATGCAGAAAGGGGCGCGCGGCTGTTGTTTTATCGGAGTGGTGCGGCTATAGCCGATGTTTTCCGCCAGCACCGCAGCGGCAACACTCTCTCCCTGAGGAACAGCAACGCTGCGGCCGTTGATGACAACGGTGACAGTTTGCAGGGGGGATTCATCGAGTCGTTTGAACATAGGTGATTGGCAACTCCCTCTCCCATCGGGAGAGGGCAGGGGTGAGGGGAAGTTACAGCCGTACGCGGCTTAGTATATCAGCATGTTCGAATATCATGCACTGCTGCAGATCAAGTTCGGTGCCGATATGTGCAGAAGTTGCACGTTGATACATCGCCTGGGCGATTGCCACATCGATA
>JAUVEG010000068.1 GCA_030594925.1 Gammaproteobacteria bacterium | reverse complement strand
AGGTTGTCGCCACCCAGGGCGACCCTGATGCGCCGGTCAACAAGGGCCTCAACTGCATCAAGGGCTACTTCCTGACCAAGATCATGTATGGCAAGGTTCGTCTCACCAAACCGCTGCTGCGCAAGAAAGACGGCAAGTATGACAAGGAGGGTGAATTTGCAGAGGTCTCCTGGGATGAGGCTATGGACACCATGGCGGATAAGTGGAAAGCCGCACTGAAAGAGAAGGGGCCATCCGGCGTCGGCATGTTCGGTTCCGGTCAGTGGACCATTTGGGAGGGCTATGCCGCCTCCAAGCTGATGAAAGCGGGTCTGCGTTCCAACAACCTTGATCCGAACGCGCGCCACTGCATGGCATCCGCTGTTGGCGCCTTCATGCGCACCTTCGGCATCGACGAGCCCATGGGCTGTTACGACGATCTGGAGCATGCGGATGTCTTCGTGCTGTGGGGCTCCAACATGGCGGAGATGCATCCGATCCTGTGGTCGCGCCTGGCGGATACCCGCCTGACCAAAGAGGGGTGTGAGGTGCATGTGCTGTCGACATTCACCCACCGCTCTTTTGAACTGGCCGACAACGGCATCATCTTCAAGCCGCAGACCGACCTGGCGATCACCAACTATATCGCCAATTACATCATCGAGAACAAAGCCTATAACAAGGAGTTCATCGACAAGCATGTCAATTTTAACAAGACGCCGACCGATATCGGCTATGGCCTGCGTCCCGAGCATCCGCTGGAGAAGAAGAAGACCGGCAAGGGCGGCAAGCTGACCAAGATCAGCTTCGAAGAGTTTGCCGAAGCAGTCAAGCCCTATACGCTCGACTATACCTCCGAGCTCTCGGGTGTTCCCAAGGATCAGCTGGTGAAACTGGCCAAGGTGTTTGCAGACCCGAAGAAGAAGGTCACATCCTACTGGACCATGGGTTTCAACCAGCATACCCGCGGTGTGTGGGTCAATAGCAACGTCTATAATATCCACCTGCTGATGGGCAAGATCTCCGAGCCGGGCAATGGACCTTTCTCATTGACCGGTCAACCCTCCGCCTGCGGTACTGCGCGTGAGGTCGGCACTTTTGCCCACCGTCTCCCTGCTGACCTGGTGGTCAAGAAAGAGGGGCATCGCAAGGCTGCAGAGAAGATCTGGAAGCTACCGGAAGGAACCATCAATCCCAAGCCCGGTTACCATGCGGTGCTGATGCATCGCAAGATGAAGGACGGCGAGATGAACTGCTACTGGCAGTTGTGCAACAACAATCTGCAGGCATCACCCAACTTCAATGAAGAGTCCTGGCCAGGCTGGCGCAACCCCGCCAACTTTATCACCGTCTCCGATCCCTATCCGACGGTCTCGGCGATGGGCGCCGACCTGATCCTGCCGACATCAATGTGGGCCGAGAAAGAGGGCGCCTACGGCAACTCCGAGCGGCGCACCCAGTTCTGGCGTCAGCAGGTCAGGGGACCTGGAGATTCACGCTCGGATCTGTGGCAGATCATGGAGTTCGCCAAGCGTTTCACGGTCGAGGAGGCGTGGGGCGAAGAGCAGGTAGCGAAGATGCCAGAGTATGCCGGCAAGACCCTCTACGACGTGCTCTACGAGAACGGCCAGGTCAACCAGTTCCCTTACGAGGAGGGCATGGTCAAGGATGAGCGCGGCAACGTCTACGAGAATGATGAATCAGCGCACTTCGGCTACTATGCGCAGAAGGGCTTGTTTGAGGAGTACCGTAAATTCCAATGGGAAGGGCCGAAAAAAGGTCACGAGATGGCCGAGTATGACGCCTATCACAAGGCGCGCGGACTGCGCTGGCCGGTGCTCGACGGCAAGGAGACGCTGTGGCGCTTCAGGGAGGGCTATGACCCGCATGTCAAGACCTTCAAGCCGGATGTGGCCAAGGGGGATGTCTACTTCTACGGCAACAAGGATGGACGCGCCAATATCATCTTCGGCCCCTATGAGCCGCCTGCCGAGTCTCCGGACAAGGAGTACGATCTGTGGCTTTGCACCGGCCGTGTACTGGAGCACTGGCACTCCGGATCGATGACGCGCCGCGTACCCGAGCTCTATCGCGCCGTGCCTGATGCCGTGGTCTACATGCATCCCAAGGATGCGAAAAAACGCAGGCTGCGTCCCGGCGCCAAGATCAAGGTTCAGACCAGGCGTGGCGAAGTCCTCTCGCGTGTCGAAACCCGTGGACGCAACACGCCTCCGGAAGGGCTGGTGTTCTTCCCCTGGTTCGATGCAGGGCGTCTGGTCAACAAGCTGACCCTGGACGCCACTGATCCGCTCTCCAAGGAGACGGATTACAAGAAGTGCGCCTGCAAGGTGTTGAAGGCATAATTGGCAGGAAACTGTCGGCGGCTGTCGTCGCCGGCATCTTCTGCTGTTGTGTAACAGGTAGTTGCAATGAGTAATTCGACTTCAAAAAAACCGGCATCAAAGGGACGCCGCCGTTTTCTGATTGATTCGGCGCGCACTGCCTGTGGCGTTGGTTTGCTGGGTCTCGGCATCGGCATCTACTCCAAGTCCGCCAGCTCGATGGCGCCCATGGCGATAAGACCACCGGGCGCACTGGATGAAGCCGATTTTCTCGCCTCCTGTACACGTTGCGGGCTGTGTGTCAGGGATTGTCCCTACAATATCCTCAAGCTGGCTGATGTTGGCGATGATGTTCCGACGGGCACCCCCTACTTTATGGCGCGCACTGATCCCTGTGAGATGTGTGAAGACATCCCCTGTATTCCTGTCTGCCCGACCGGAGCACTGGACCATAAGCTCACGGATATCAACGAAGCCCGCATGGGGCTTGCCGTAGTGGTGGACCAGGAGACCTGCATCGCTTTTCTGGGACTGCGCTGTGAAGTCTGTTTTAACGTCTGTCCGATCCGTGGCGATGCGATCACGCTCGATTACCGCCATAACGAACGTTCCGGCAAACACGCCTTGTTTATTCCGATTGTTCACTCCGATGCCTGTACCGGCTGCGGCTTATGTGAAAGAGCCTGCATCCTGGATGAAGCGGCAATCAAGATTTTCCCAATGCATCTCGCCAAGGGCGAGCTGGGTAAACACTACCGGCTTGGCTGGGAGAAGAAAGATGAGGCCGGTGGGTCACTGGTCACCCCGGATCAGGAGCATCGCTACAACCTGCCGGAAGGAGTGCGCTATGACCATACCGGCGAGGGTCTGATTTTCGATCAGGCGAATGCGCCTGCTATGACAACGCCGGATGCGGCCATGCAGGAGACTCCCTTTTCCAGCAACCCGCTGGACACCCTCAAGAAGGGCATCCAGGAGGCTGACTAGTGGCCAGGTATACAGTTCTCGGTGCGGAAGCCATCCGAAAAAAGGGGTGGTGGCAGGCGCATAAATGGCTGATTCTGAGACGCCTGAGCCAGATTGGCATCCTGCTGCTGTTCATGCTGGGGCCATGGGCGGGTATCTGGATACTCAAGGGCAATCTCTCGTCGAGCCTTCTGTTTGATGTGGTGCCGATGACAGATCCGTTTGTGTTTCTGCAGATGCTGGCGACAGGCTACAGTACCATTGCCACTGAAGCCATAACAGGCGCATTGATCATCCTGGCATTTTATCTGCTGTTTGGGGGACGCCTGTTTTGTTCATGGGTGTGCCCGGTCAACCTGGTGACGGATGCGGCTTTTTGGCTGCGCAGACGACTCGGTATCAAAACAGGCGCCAATTTTCTGCGCAATACCAAGTACTGGATGCTGGGCATGGTGCTGCTGGTCGCTGCAGTGAGCGGCGTGATGGCTTACGAGCTGGTCAATCCCGTCTCGATGCTGCATCGCGGTATCATCTTCGGCATGGGGGTCGGCTGGCTTGTGATAGCGGGAATATTTTTATTTGACCTGTTTGTTGCAAAACGCGGCTGGTGTACAAATCTCTGCCCAATGGGCGCCTTCTACGGATTGCTGGGAAAGGTCAGCCCGATTCGTGTGCGTGCCGATGATCGCAGCAAGTGTGATGATTGCGCCGAATGCTTTGTGGTCTGTCCGGAACCCCAGATCATCCCGGCGATTCTGAAAGGAGAGGAGAAGGGAATTCCCCCCGTTATTCTCTCCGGCGAGTGTACCAACTGCGGACGTTGTATCGATATCTGCGGTGAAGATGTGTTTCATTTTGGATTGCGATTTGATCAATCCAAAGCTGCGCTCTCCAAACAGGAGATGAACGCAGCGGCACTTAAACAACAATGATTATTCAGTTCAACATGGTCTGATGGAGGCTGTTATGAAAAAGTGATATTGAATACATTTTGTTAATACAGACGGCATTCACACGGGCTTTTTGAGAAGTTACAAAAGAGTTGCAGATGTAACTGGTTTGATTAGACTTTTGCCAACTGCCAACTGCCAACTGCCAACTGTATACTGATTAATATTCATCAATCTGCCCCATCTGTTATTGATCAGCACATTAACAAATGCTAATATAGTGACGGTTAATCAAGAATTATGGGGTGAAAGAATGTTTAAATCAGCATGTGATGTGATGAAAAAGGCAGCAGTCTCATCTGTCGTTTTATTTGTCACCGGGATTGTTCTGGTGCTTGTGGCGCAGCAATTATCGTTGCAGTCGGCATTGCCAGCGACTTTTCTCGCGCTGGGGTTTATCTCGATCGTTGTTGGGGCGCTTATTATGGCAATTACTATCATTGCGATTATGTTGCCGAAAGTCAGTCGTCAACTGGACCTCTGCCAGCATTAATTCAGTTCCCTCTCCATCTGGGAGACGCCTACAAGGATGTAGGTGGTAGAGCAACGCGGGAGCAGTTTGCCGAGGGCTAGAGTGCGGGCAGGTCAGGCTTTACGGTTTTTTATGATCGTTGCAACAATAATCACGGGAACAAACAGCAGCAGCAGGCTGCCTGAAAGCACGATGATGTGAGGAAGGTAGGAGATTGCCGGAATGATGAAGAGTGCGGTCAATATCAGCAGCACTCCGGTAACAGCAAAAACAATCGCTGTGGTGACACCTTCGCGTAGCGATTTACATCCAAAAGAGAGCATATTTATCTATTCATCTGCAAATGCATAGGTTGCACACGTCCTGATATTTTAATGCGTATGACTCCTGAACTGCTCTTTCGCTGCATTTTTCGCATCTCGCAGCCTGTGAAATGGCCCCCTGCTATGGTGTTGTACACGTACTTTGAAATACCATCCGGTTCGCGTATACAGCGGCGTCAGATGAAAAAAACAGACTTTTTGGTTTTTGCACCGTTCTGAAATCATCTCAATTCTCCTCTAGAATCCTTGCAAATGAGTCAAGTTTTAAAAGAATCTCTCGCTAAGAACGCTAAGAACGCAAAGGTTTTTCTTGGCGAACTTGGCGTCTTCGCCTACACGGATGTAGGTGAGGGGCGTGAGCAGGACGCGGAAGCTTTGCGAGAGAAAATATTTTTTTCATGCCTCGCCAGTCAAAAACTTGCTCTCGTTAGTGATCAATGTGTTAATGATCGCACTGATCCATTTTTTTCTTGGCATTCGGCAGCACAGAGAGTAAAAATGTCGATACCAAAATGATGGGGGCTAGCAGTAACAGCATAAAGCCGATAAACATAATGATGTGCTGCAGATTCCAGATCTGTGGAACGATATGGACACTGGCGAGAATAAGCACGACGCCGGCTGTAAAAAAGATCAGCGTGGCAATCACGCCTTCGCGCATGGTTTGACAACCTAATGATAGTAACATGCTATGACTCCTCTGAATCTGTAAACGTCGTTGTCCGCTTCATCATCGTATGTTCTCAAAAAGCCTGTGCAGTATCGCGGTCAGCCGGTAAATGCTCCTGCGTTGCCGGCACTTCCGCCATCCATGGCGGTCGGAAGACCGCTCCTACAGTAATATGCGGCGCAGGATGTAGGAGCGGTCTTCTGACCGCGAATGAATTGTGAAGTTACTCATCATCCAGTATTTTTTTCGCCGCTCCCTTCTCCAGGCCGAACTCCTCTTCGATCATGCTATTCCATGCGTCCCGTTTAAAGGTTTTTTTGTCCGGAACGTGGCGGTGCACCAGATTGTAGTGGCACTCGATACAACTCTTCTCCTTTGCATCCTCGAGGTGGATCTGCTGTGTATCCGGGCGCTCGCCAAAGATCGCCTCCTTGACATGGCAACGCTTGCAGGTGGCCGAATCTCTCTTTTTAAACCACTCTCTGGCTGCAAAGGCAGCCTCGGGAAGGTGCAGTGCGTTGACGACCGGGTCATCATAATTCTCGCCGAAGAGCTGTCTGATCAGATCCTTGGTGCCGATGAAGTGATCCCATGTAGCAGCGAAGACGCCTTCGGAGACATGGCAGTCGCCGCAGCTGGCGCGCACGCCTGAAGCCGGTTTGTAATGTAACGAATTGCGGTAGGGTTCTGCAGCCAGTTCCATGGAATGGCAGGTGGTGCAGAACTCCTCGCTGCTGGTGTAGTGGTCGAACTCTGTCAAAAAGAGTATAAATCCGATGCCGGCCACGCCACCGATAATCAGGGCAAAAAGTACATGCCGGGTAATGAATGCCGGCAGCAGGTGATTAATCTTCATTGGCTTTCTCTTCGCCAGCATTTTCACCTACATCTTCACTCTCACTTTCCCCTTCATCTTTGCCTTTACCAAAACCGAGTATGGGGTTCGCTTTACCGGGATGATTGAGCCAGTCATGATGCTCCGAATCATTGACATGCTTTTTGATCAGGGCGTCGCCTCTCTCCTTGCCCGCTGCATCGCGAACCTGGCCGAGGAATTTACCGTAAAAGTCGCTGCCGACATCGTTCATCCCTTTCCATGTCATGCTCGGGCTGGTCATCGCAGCGCCGTGGCGAGCGAGTGTGCCGCTGTTATGCCACAGTGTCCAGTAGGTAATCTCGACAGGTTCATCAAAGGGGAGGGGGGTCAATACATTTTCTGAATAGAGTTCCTGCATGATCGCCTGTGCAGGCTCGCCATATTTTTTATTGAAGAGTTCGACGACATTGTCGAACTGCTGCATGG
>JAUVEG010000152.1 GCA_030594925.1 Gammaproteobacteria bacterium | reverse complement strand
CTCGATCATGTAGGCGATGTTTCTGTCATCTGGACCGCCTTCCATTTTACCGTAGCCCATGGTGCCCACGTGGATGCCGGAAGCGCCCATCAGACGCGACAGCTTGGCCAAAACGAATGCAGTATAACCACGCACGGATGAAGGCGAGGTGATGGCGCCATGACCGGCGCGATGATAATGCAGATACTGGGAAGGATACTGGCGACGTGCTGTCGTTACCATGCCTGGGCCACCCACATAACCGTCGACCAGGAAAGCGACGCGAGGCGCGTCTTCACCGAAAGTTTCAAGGATGAAGTCTGCACGGTAGCACATCTCGTGGTAGTCATCCGCAGTGATGTTTGCAGAGAAGATTTTCGCTTCACCCGTTTCATCCTGGGCGCACTTCATGGCGTCAGCAACGAGGGGGTAGACTTTCTTCGCAGGACAGAAAACCTGGTTGCCCTGAGGCTCGTCGTTCTTGATGAAATCACCACCGAGCCAGAACTGGTAAGCAGCTTCGGCAAACGGCTCGGGACGCAATCCCAGTTTAGGCTTGATGATGGTGCCGGCGATGTAGCCGCCATCGTTGTAATCGCGACCCAGCAGCGACCACAACTCATTGATGGAGACAGAAGGACCATCATAGAGTTTCATCAGTTTACGCGGCACGTAGAAATCCTGCATCTGCGCACACTGTACGTCACCCATGCCCTGGTTATTACCAATAGCAAGGGTAAGGAAAGAGACGACCATACTGCGGCCATCGATGATGTTACGGTCAAACAAATCGATAGGATAGGCGATCTTCATGATGCCTTTCGCTTCGTCGATCTCATAAACCAGTGCGTCAACGCCCTTGGTGAAGTCATCTGTGGTAGAGACTTCCACGTTAGTGCCTGTCGATGACTCGGCGGCAAAATGCGCGGCTGTTTCCAGATAACCACCAAATCCTGGCATTGGTATCATCGTGTAGGCAACAAGCATGTGATTGTCACCTGCGATCAAATCTTCTTCTTTCAGACTCAAGTCTGCATAACGACCGGATTGATCCATATTTATCTCCTAGCTTTGAAAGTTGGCGCGGCGCTGTGCTGTTCACCTCACCGCGAAGCGCTATGATGCTAGAATAGCAACATAAATAACAATCAATATTTCCTATTCAATATATAAGTGATTGCTTATGCCCAGATCCGTCGCCGAAAACCTCATTCGACACGTCACCCTGCGCCAACTGCAGATCTTCGAGACAGTAGTGCGCCTCGGCGGCTACACCCGCGCCGCACAGGCATTGCATCTCTCACAGCCAGCCGTTTCGATGCAAATCAAGAAGCTCAACGACTCCCTTGGACACGCATTGCTGGAGAAACGCGGCCACCAGATCCAGCCCACCAGTGTCGGACTCGAGGTCTATATCGCCGCACAGGATATCATCGACAGAATGGACTCCCTGAGTAATGCCGCCATCGAACTCGAAGGTGAGATAAAAGGCGTATTACGCATTGCGGTGATCACATCCGCAATCTATTTCATGCCGCATATGCTGGGTGCCTTTATTGGGAGGCATCCGCAGGTCGAGCCACAACTGGTGGTCACCAACAGAGCCAATGTGCTTGAGCGTTTGAAATCCAAGCAGGATGATCTGGTGATCATGGGGCAGGTTCCCCGGCAATTAGTGGTAGAGGCGGAGCCATTCATCGATAATGAACTGCTGGTGGTATCACCGCCCGATCACCCGCTGCGTAAATCGAAAAACATCAACCTGCAACAACTGAGCCAGCAGCGTCTACTGTTGCGTGAGTCCGGGTCCGGCACGCGTCTGGCAATGGAGCGGCTGTTTTCCGAACATAACATCACCATAAACCCCTACATGCAACTGGGCAGCAGTGAAGCCATCAAGCAGGCTGTGATGGCGGGGCTGGGGATCTCTGTTTTATCCCGCCACAGTCTGCGCCTGGAGCTGGCCGGAGAGCATATTGTCATATTGGATGTGGATGGATTTCCATTGATACGCCGTTGGTATGCCGTCCATCTGAAGGGCAAGACTCTTTCGCTGGCAGCCAGCACTTTTCTCGACTTTATTCTTAATGAGAGTAGTGAAATATTGTCATCCTGAGGAGTTCTCGCTGCACATCAGGGTGGAGTGAAGTGGAGGCTCGGGGTTCCATCGCTGTGATCAAACAATCCTGATATCGTTGAACTCTTTTGTTACTATTCCTTCACTAAACAGACTGCAAAGAATTCTAAATTAATGGAAAACCTGATTGCCAATCTCACCGAAATCACTGGGATTATTGCCGGCTATGCTTGGGGTATTCCCTCCATTGTGCTGCTGGTTGGAACCGGGCTCTATCTCAGCATTCGTTTGCGGGGTATTCAGTTTCGTGGTTTTCGCCATGCCACCAATCTTGTGCAGGGCAAGTACGACAAAGTCGATGACCCTGGTGAAGTCACCCATTTCCAGGCCCTCTCGACAGCCCTCTCTGCCACGATCGGCACTGGAAATATCGCCGGTGTCGCCACCGCCATCACGCTGGGTGGTCCCGGAGCCGTCTTCTGGATGTGGATTACCGCCCTTGTCGGCATGGCCACCAAATATGCATCCTGTACCCTGGCGCTCAAGTACCGCTACCTGCATCCCAACGGCGAGGTCTCCGGTGGTCCCATGTATACGCTGCGTGATGGCCTGGGAATGCCAAAGCTCGGTGCAGCCTTTGCGGTATTTACCCTGATTGCATCCTTTGGTATTGGCAACATGGTGCAGGCCAACTCTGTCGTCGACGGTATCCGCTTCATCATTCCGGATCTCGCAGAATATAAAACGACGCTGGGCGTCATCATGGGCATTGCGGTTGGCCTGGTTATCATCGGCGGCATCAAGCGCATCGCCAAAGTCGCCTCTACCATCGTGCCGTTCATGGCAGTCGCCTACATCCTTGCATCACTGACCATACTGGTCATGAATTTCACTGCCATTCCAGAGGCCTTGTGGACCATCGTCAACCATGCGCTGAATCCCTGGGCAGCCGGCGGCGGAGCAGTAGGCGCTGCCATGCAATACGGTGTTGCCCGCGGTGTCTTCTCGAATGAATCCGGTCTGGGTTCCGCTCCCATGGCCCATGCAGCCGCCCGCACCAGCGAACCCGTGCGTGAGGGCCTGGTCGCCATGCTCGGTCCCTTTATCGATACCCTGGTTATCTGCACCATGACTGCACTGGTGATTATCATCGTCGGTGCCTGGGGGGATGCCCGCCCGGAGGATCTGACAGGCGCTGCACTCTCTGTTTATGCTTTCAGCCAGGTTCTGGGAGACGTTGGCGGCTGGGTGGTTGGTTTCGGACTGATGTTTTTCGCCTACTCAACCATCATCGCCTGGAGTTACTACGGCGACCGCAGTGCAGAATTCCTGTTTGGGGAGAAGGCGGTGCTGCCCTACAGAATCGTCTACATCGTGCTGGTGGTGGTCGGCGCCAGCGTACCGCTGCAGCTGGTGTGGAACTTCGCCGATATTGCCAATATTTTCATGGCAGCACCCAACCTGATCAGTCTGGTTCTACTTGCCGGTGTGGTGAAAAAACTCAGCACCGACTATTTTGAGAAGGGTTTTTAGCGAGGCATGAATGAGATCATTTTCTCTCGCCAAGACGCCAAGGCTGCAAAGGTTTTTCTTGGCGATCTTGGCGTCTTGGCGAGAGTTATTGAATTTGACTCATTTGTAAAGATGTAGGCTACTCAAAGATCATTAATGAGGAGTGGGCTGCGGGATGAGATCTTCTAAAATTGCTTACACAATGAATGTATCAAGATTTCTCGCTATCGCTCGAAATGACAGATGTCTCATTCAGAGAGGCTATCTTCCTTAACACGGCGTCTGCGCCGCGTATCGACATACTCGCCGCCATGACGAATCAGGCCGTGGCTCCTGGGAACATAGACATCAACAGCCCGTGTCGAGTAATAGACGAGAGTGACATTTGGCAGTGCGGGACAGAGAGGGTTCTGTTCTTCGATACCTGTATCAACATCATTCCCGGGTTCAGACTGAGCATCAGTCGCAACACGCTCGGGCGCTATCAGCGGCAGTGACAGCGGCAATAGGCTGTGGTCGATCTCTACCAGGCTCTCCTTTGGCAAGTCGGCCAACTCAATGGTGATGCTCTCTTCCGGAGCGAGCTTGCATCTAATCTGGTGCTGATAGCCGTTGTCATCCTCAATCTGACGCAGCGAGATGGTTTTATCGCCTTTGTTGGTCAGTTGCAGGGTGAAGAGGAGCTGCTGTGGGTTTTCATCGGATGCACGCAGGCGGATATGAAAATCAAGGACGCGCTGCAGCATCAATCGGTTGGCGTCTCTCAACGGAAGCCTGCTCTCTTCATTGATTTGACAGCCGACGATCGACATCCATTCGGCCGAATACTCTTTGAGATAGCCTTCATATTCGACAATGGAGTCGTCATCCATGCGCATTTCGACAACGACGCGATGTGCAATGTAGTTCTCCAGCACCGCTTCATAAGCCATGTTGTCGGCAAAACTGACTGAACCGGCGCCAAGCTTCTGCATGCGCTTCTCATCTCCCTTCATGGGCATATGTTTTTGCACCCGGGTC
>JAUVEG010000289.1 GCA_030594925.1 Gammaproteobacteria bacterium | reverse complement strand
CGTAACACCTGTTCGTAACCGCGACGATCCTTGCTGCGCAGTTCGATGGTTTGCACGGAATTTGTCGCCTGGAAGTTCTTTTTCACGCATGTTTTGACAGCATCGGAGAGTTCAACAGCAAGCGCAAGAGGAGTAAACAGGGCTAATGTGGCAGTCAATATGAGTCTGAGCATTATTGTAAGATCCCACTTTTTATCTATTAGCGTCACTCATACTATATGGATGACTTGAGGATGGCAAGTATATGGCGCCATGCGCTGAAAGCACATTTGTCAGAAGAGGTTGCAGCCGGACATCAGGCTATTCGCCTTGGGATCGGCGACGAAAGCCAGGCCGATGCTCTGGTTCACCACCGCTGACTTCTCAAAATGATTGATGTCTCGCAGACTGTAGGGCGCAATAACCAACGGGCATTGCGCCGCATGGATGCGTCATCTCCGCCTGGAGCGCCGCCTGGCTTTTTTGGCGGCCTTTTTCTTCCGCATAATCGCGACTTCAGCCATCTCCTGCTCCATCATCGCCGGCGTCTCCAGGGTAATGCGTCCCAGGGTGCCGGCGCGCAACTCCATGATGAAGAGTTTTGAAGCCTTGGGCAGATCCACCCGCCCGCCTTTACGCAGACAGCCGCGTTTTGCGCCAATCGCCTCGAGCAGTTCAAGCTCTGTTTGCGGCATCTGCTCAAACTGATAACGCTGCTGCAAATTGTCTGCATAGTGATGCAGAAGGTACTCTGCAGTGAACATGGCGACGTCATCATACTCCATGGCCGTCTCCTTGATCGCTCCGGTCGCTGCCAGACGGTAGCCGCTGCTTCTGTTCTCGACATTGGGCCACATCACTCCCGGCGTATCAGAGAGAATGATGCCGTTGCGCAGGTTGATGCGCTGCTGTGATTTGGTCACTGCGGGTTCATTGCCGGTCTTAGCGATGCTTCTTCCCGCGAGGATATTGATCAGGGTTGATTTGCCGACATTGGGAATACCGACGATCATTGTACGTATGCTTTTATGCTCCCTGCCTCGGGCGGGAATCATTTCACGGCATAAATCGGGGATTTTTCTGATCTCGTCAACCTCTCCGCGATGCAGAGCAACGGTATTGACAGCCTGCTGTTGCTCAAAATATGACTGCCACTGCTGTGTGAGCAGAGGATCGGCAAGATCACTCTTATGCAGAAGCTTGATACAGGGCTTGTTGCCGCGGAGTGTCGCCAGCATGGGGTTTTCACTGCTAAACGGAATGCGCGCATCCAGCACTTCAATCATCAGATCAATCTGCGGCAGGGCTTCCCTGATCTCTTTGCCGGCCTTGTACATATGGCCCGGATACCATTGGATATGCATATTCCAGCAACCTTCTGTTAAAAAAGTAAGATGCGTTTTCTCGCAATCTGTTAATCAGGAAGTAATAAACCCTCCATACTCCTTGCCAACAGGTGATTCGCTAATGCAGCTAAATTCGTAACTATTCAGCATGGTTCTAAATGAGCTAATAAGTCACTGTTATCGGGTATATCTAAAGGAAGCGTTGGAGGCATGGATGCCGACACGAGCCTACATGGCCGGTTCATGTTCCTGACGGAACCGGCATTTCCCACGTCCCTGTGGGTCAGATGTATTGACGGCGTTTTCCGGTAGATATACCCGATAACAGTGACGCTCCCTCATGCGCTGAATAGTTACCTATATTCTACATAAATTCGCCACTTGGCTACGCCTCTCTCTCAGCATCAACTTGACACGCTTAGATTAGTATATTATGATTTGCTTATATTCTAGTGATCAGGGGTATTATCATGAATACCAGAAAACTCTTTAACGGGACATTTCTTGCAGGGATGCTGCTTGTAAATCTACTATCAGGCGCTGCTGTTGCAGCTTCCACTGCCGGCAAGGGCACGACGTGCTCACTCTTCGAGAGCGGCAAAATTGAAAAGTCCGTTCTCGCCACACTGCTGAATGCAGCGAAAAACGGCCACATGTACCGCGTGCAAACCTCGACCTCGGAGATCCGCTTTTGCGTTGACAGCAAAATCAAGAATGTCGAGGGCAGTTTCAAGGATGTTCGAGGTGGAATCGCCCTGAATCAGAAGCAGGCCGACACTGAGCAGGCTGTTATCGTTATCAATACCAGGAGCCTCCAAACCGGAAATCTCCTGGTTAAAAATGTGATCAAGGGCGAGGATTTTTTCGATGTTGAGAAGTATCCGGAAATCCTCTTTGTCAGCACCGGCGTCACGTGGACAAGCCCGACCAAAGCGGTTCTAAAAGGCAAGCTCACCCTGCACGGTGTAACAAAATCCGTACGTTTCGATGTCGAACTGACTGGCACCGGAGGAAAATCAGCACAAAATGAAGAGATCATCATGGTCAGGGCAACGACGACCATCAAGCGTTCTGATTATGGCATGGGTAATTTCTCAGGCATGGTGAATGATGCCGTCAAACTGTGCATGAGCGTAAAAGCGAAAAAGTACTCTGCATAACACACGGATCTCTATAGCATGCAGCAAAGCCACCATTTCGGTGGCTTTGTTTTTACCTCTCTCTGCAATACAACCTGTTCTGTATGTATTTGGTAACACGCATAGAATAACTTCGGCAACAGGTGGTGAGGCTAAGGAAATCTCATGTGGCGTGTAGGGCGCAATAACCGCAGGGCATTGCGCCGCATGGAAATTAATGACCGCTCCCGATAAAGGGGTTGTCATTAGAATGGACATCATTTTGAATTGGCTGCAGCGACATCAAATAGACTTCCAGCGCCCGCTTGTCGGCAGGCGTTAAACGCATGGTGCTGCCGCCAAGCACCTCCGCCATACGTCCTGATACCGATGAGCCGTCAGGCTTTACTCCCCTGTCAAAAAAATTGAACAGGTCATGCAGTTTCCAGACGCCAATACCTGTGTTTCTGTCCGGAGT
>JAUVEG010000044.1 GCA_030594925.1 Gammaproteobacteria bacterium | reverse complement strand
CACTGCGTCTCCCAATGGGGCCACGATTTCCGCCCTGAATATATCCAGCTCTCCACACTGCACCAGCAGTTCCCGTCGATACCCAGGGTGGCTCTTACCGCGACTGCAGACGCGCTCACACGCAGGGAGATCATCGAGCGTCTGGGCCTCGGGCAGGCGCAGCAATTTATCAATGGTTTCGACAGGCCCAACATTCGCTACCGGGTGGCGGCCAACAGCAGCAATGCACGCCAGCAGCTGCTGCGCTTCATCAAGCTCGATTATCCCGATCAGGCCGGGATCGTCTACTGCCTCTCCCGCCGTAGCGTGGACAAGACCGCAACGTGGCTGGCTGGGCAGGGAATCACCGCCCTTCCCTATCACGCCGGACTCCCCAGGGAGGTACGCTCGGCCAATCAGGAGCGATTCCTGCGCGAGGATGGCGTGATTATCATCGCCACCATCGCCTTCGGCATGGGCATCGACAAGCCCGATGTGCGCTTCGTGGTGCACCTGAATCTACCCAAGAGCCTGGAGGCCTACTACCAGGAGACGGGGCGCGCAGGGCGCGACGGCCTGCCCGCAGAGGCGCTGCTTTTCTACGGACTGCAAGACATCGTCACCCTGCGCCAGTTCCTTGTAAACTCCGACGCCGACGAGGCGCACAAGCGCATCGAAGCGCAAAAGCTGGAGCGCATGCTGGGTTACTGCGAGCTCACCAGTTGCCGCCGCCAGGCGTTGCTGGCCTACTTTGGCGACCAGATGGAGGAGCCCTGCGGCAACTGCGACACCTGCATCGATCCGCCTGAGACCTGGGACGCTACGGTGGCGGCGCAGAAAGCGCTCTCCTGTGTGCACCGAACCGGCCAGCGCTTCGGCGTCAGCTACCTGGTCGATGTATTGGTGGGAAAATCCAATGACCGTATTCAACGTTTTGGTCATCACCAGATCAGCACTTATGGCATCGGCGACGACCTCAACGCTACCCAGTGGCGGGGACTGTACCGTCAATTGATCGCCCGGGGGCTGCTGGACGTCGATGCGGAAGGACATGGAGGGCTGCGGCTAAGCGATGCCTGTCGTTCGGTGCTCAAGGGTGAACGTACCCTGGAACTACGCAAAGAGCAAAAGACTGAGCGCAAGGCGGCCAAAAATCGTAAACCCTCCTACAGTGGAGCCCATACAAAACTGTGGGATGCACTGAGGAACAAACGCACCGAACTGGCCAGGGAGCAGGAAGTGCCCCCTTATGTGATTTTCCACGACGCCACCCTCATGGATATGATGGAGTTTCGTCCACAATCCATACAGCAGATGGGGCGCATCTCGGGTATAGGAGAGAAGAAACTTGAAGCCTATGGTGAGACCTTTCTGCAGGTGCTGGCAGAATACGAAGGTGATCAGACCGGGGCAGAGGATCACAGCGATACCGTGGCCGAGACTCTGCAGCTGTTTCGCAGTGGTTTAAGTGTGGATGAGATCGCACAAGGCCGTGATCTAAAAGCCGAAACCATCTACAACCACCTGAGCAAAGGGATTGAACAGGGCCTGGTCGGCCTGACCGAGGTGGTGAATATGGATCACAAGGAGATCAGCAGCATCCAGGATATGATCCTGGATCTAGGCAAAGGTGAACGCCTCAAGCCGGTATTCGATGCCCTGGATGGAAGTGTGGATTACGCGGTGCTGCGCTGTATTTACGCGAGCCTCGAGTGATACTTCACTGAACGTTTGACACCTGCATAGATGGTACTGAATAATTACGTAGGTTTTTCTATTTTAAAAGATCCAGAAACTGTAGGTTCGCTCGATCAGCCAGTAAGCGGCAATACCGCCAATGGCGTAGCTTGCCGCAATCTCACTCCAGCGTAGTGATTTCTGCGGCGCCAGCTTACGCAGAGCCCAGCCTGCGCTGACGACGGCGGCAACGAACATCAATTGTCCCAGTTCAACGCCGACGTTGAAGAACAGCAGTGCCAACGGGATGGAGTGTTCCGGCAGACCGATCTCGGCCAGCGCACCGGCGAAGCCGAAACCGTGCAGCAGACCGAAGATGAAGGCCACCAGCCAGGGAAATCGTCCTGCCAGGCCAACCCTCCCCCGCAGACCGTGAATGATCTCTGTAGCCAGAAACAGGATACTCAATGCGATGACTGCCTCGACGGGCGCCTGGGGCACATGCACATAACCGAGCGTTGCCGCAGCCAGGGTGATGCTGTGAGCAAGGGTGAAGGCAGTGATGGTGCCCACCAGACGCCGCCACCCTTTGACGATTAGCAGCAGCGCGAAAACGAACAACAGGTGATCGACTCCAAGCAGGATATGCTCGATACCGAGCCCTGTGTAGACCCGAATCACATCATAGCTGGAAGTTTCTGCGGCGACCTCGAAACTGGTATCTCCCGGCGTCAGCCGCACCATCTGCGTGACGCCGTCGGGGTGCACAACCCTGACCAGCACATCTGTCATGGTCTTCTCCAGGCCATCTATGCGAATCTGCTCCCCTGCAAGCCCCTTCGCGCAAATGACCGACCAGCGGGTGATCATGGCGCCTCCTGCTTGTGTGCTGCTTGGGAGTGTACGCTCGCTGCATGATTCCGGCAGCACGGGTTTCATGCTCAGTACTTTGCCTCCCTTCATCGGCACCTTCCACTTGGCCGAGTAGACATCACCGTCAGTGGCCTTCAGTTCGAGGAAGCCGGGGCGCACCTCGTCCGCTGCAGCTGGAGCAGTAAGCACAAACAGGAACAGGATTATTGTTACAAGCCGTCGCATGGCTACTTGCTGCTGACTCTATTCAGTGGTTTAGTGGCTGGCCGCTCGATGATGATCTCGTAGCGCTTGCGCAGTTCACCATACAATGCGTTATTGGACTTGTGCCGCTGCTCCACCATCCATTCGTTTCGCACTTTGTCACGCACCTGTTGTAGCGTAGGCGTTGTGGAATCGGTACGCGAGTCGACATGTACCAGGTGCAGACCGTAGCCTGACTCGACAGGGCCGCTCCATTCACCGACAGGCAGTTCAAAAATGCGCTTGCTAAAGCTCTTGCCAAACAGGCGCGAGACACCGAAATCGGCGAGGTTTTCGTGGCTGTAGCCGCCCATAAAGGGGTCTCCAGCCGTGGAGATATCGACATCTGCTGAGAGCTGAGACATTTCCGCAAGCAGTTTTTTGGCGTCAGCACGAACCTGGTCACCACGTTTGTCGGCATTCAGGTAGATTTGTGAGAAAGTGATGCGGCCGGGGATGGCGAACTTCTCTGCGTGGGTATCGAGATAGCTCTGCAACTGATCATCGTTCGGCTCGGCGAGCGATGCCAGATCGTTGGAGATGAACTCCATCTTCTGCGCCATTCGCCGCCGCACCACGCTATCACCCTCGTCAAGTCCCATCGCGAGGGCCTCGCGATAGAGCACCTCCTCGCGGATTTGCGACTCGATCAGTCCCTGTAGCTCCTGCTGGTTGGGCAGACGCTGCCACTTGCGTTCCCACAAACTGATGATGCGGTCGGTATCCGCCTCGGTGAAAACAATACGATTCGGCTGCTCGGCGGCATCGTCCGCCTGCAGTCCGTAGAGCAGAAAGAGTCCGGCTCCAATCAGCAGGAAATGCAACAGGGGTTCTTTTAACCAGCGGATCACAATTGTCTCCAGAAGTGGTATTCGCTAACGCCGGTATTATGATCCATCAGAGCGGAAAAAGGAATTTTACCAAGAGGTTTTTTGCCCATTGCGGCGATACAGTGTCGTTAGAGCAGCATCGAAGGGAATTACGAAGATGCCGGGGAAATCAAGGCAACCGCGTGTACGGCGATTCCCTCTTTGCGGCCGACATAGCCCATTTTTTCTGTTGTCGTGGCCTTGATGCTGATTGCGGAGATATCGGTTTTCATATCCTGCGCGAGGGTTTCACGCATCTTCGGAATGAAAGGCGCAAGTTTCGGAGCCTGTGCGATGATCGTCATGTCGACATTGCCCACCTGCCAGCCGCTCTCTGCCAGCAACTCGATGACCGAACGCAGCAGGATGCGGCTGTCGATGCCGGCATAGGATTCACTACTGTCGGGAAAGTGAGCGCCAATATCGCCGAGTGCTGCAGCACCAAGCAGTGCATCACAGAGCGCATGGATCAGGACATCGCCGTCCGAGTGGGCCTCCAGACCCTGGTCATGCGGGATGGAGACACCGCCAAGGATCAGCGGGCGGTTCACTGCAAAGCGATGTGCATCGAAACCATGGCCTATTCGCACTCTCTCTCGCCCCTTCGCCTCAGATAGAAATCCGCCAGCGCCAGGTCGGAGGGAGTTGTAATCTTGAGATTGTCAGTCTCACCCTGCACCATTAGCGGATAAAAACCGGCTCTTTCCATGGCGCTGGCCTCATCGGTGATCGCCTCTCCCCTCTCCTGCGCTGCTTCATGCGCTTGCTTGAGCAGCCCCAGGGGAAACATTTGCGGTGTGAATGCATGCCACAGATTCTCGCGTGGCGCAGTAGATTGAATCACCTTGTTCTCATCGGCAACTTTCATGGTATCCCTGACAGGCATGCCGAGAATCGCGCCATGCGGGTTTTTTTCGCAGGCCCACTGCAAGCGGATGATATCCTCGATGCGCAGGCAGGGGCGCGCAGCATCATGCACCATCACCCAGTCATCCCCGGTAGCCATTTCGAGGAGGTAGTCCAATCCGCTGAGCACGGAGTCGGCGCGCTCAGTTCCACCATGGGTGCGATGGATCAGCGGGTGATCATGAAATTGTGTCTTCTCCCAGTAGGGATCATCCCGATCCAGCACGACCACAATGCCCTGCAGATCCGGGACCTTTAATAGCGTACGCAGCGTGGTTTCGATAACGCTGCTCCCTGCTAACGGCAGGTACTGCTTGGGAGTACTGCTCTTCATGCGCCTGCCCTCCCCGGCCGCAGGCACCACGCACCAGAGACTCATGGCTTTTTACCGCTTTTACTGACTCTGTCCGGAATCTGAAAATAGATCTCGCCTTCACGAATCATCCCCAGATCTGAACGCGCCCGCTCTTCGACCGCATCCTGGTCATTTTTGAAGCTGTCGATCTCTGCCTGCATTGCCATGTTGCGTTTTTTCCTCTCTTCAATAGCCTGCTGCTGCGTTTCGATATCACGCTCCATGGATGCGACTTCAGCGAGACTCCCTTCTCCAACCCATAGCTTGTACTGAAGAACAACGAACAAAACAACCAGAACCGGGATCAGTAACTTTCTGAACATTTGGTACTCCTAACGAGACCAAGTCTCAGGCTGACAAAGCATAAAAGAGATCTTTTCTCTCGCCAAGACGCCAAGACCGCAAAGGTTTTTCTTGGCGAACTTTGCGTCTTTGCGAGAGTCATTATTGAAATTCGACTCATTTGTAAAGATATTGGTCACTCAAGGATTCTAGTCCAGCCAACGAAATGCTGAACGGCCTGCGTATGTGGCGTCGCTGCCGAGCTGCTCCTCGATGCGCATCAACTGGTTGTACTTGGCGACACGGTCTGAACGCGACAGTGATCCGGTCTTGATCTGTCCACCGTTGCTGGCAACCACCAGGTCGGCAATGGTGGTATCTTCCGTCTCACCGGAACGGTGTGAAACCACCGAGGTATAATCGGCGTCATGCGCCATTTTGATCGCCGCCAGGGTCTCCGTGAGGGTTCCGATCTGGTTGAACTTGATCAGTATGGAGTTGGTGATCCCTTTATCGATACCCTCCTGCAGGATTTTCGGATTGGTGACGAAAAGGTCGTCGCCGACCAGCTGGATGCGCTTTCCAAGTTGCTCTGTATGCAGTTTCCAGCCATCCCAGTCACTCTCATCGAGTCCATCTTCGATCGAAAGGATCGGGTATTGATCGACCCAGCTCGCCAGAAAACCACTGAAACCGGCGGAGTCAAACTCCCTGCCTTCTGATTTGAGCTGATATTTTCCATCACTGTAGAATTCTGAAGCGGCCACATCGAGCCCCAGATAGATATCCTCTCCCGCCTTGAAGCCCGCTTTGTCGATCGCCTCGAGAATGACATCGATGGCCGCAACATTGGATGGAAGGTCCGGCGCAAAGCCGCCCTCGTCACCGACCCCGGTATTCATTCCCTTGCCCGAAAGCACGGATTTCAGCGCATGAAAAATCTCGGCGCCGTAGCGCACCGCCTCGTGGATCGATGGCGCACCGACCGGCAGAATCATGAACTCCTGGAAATCGACGCTGTTGTCCGCATGCTCGCCACCGTTGATGATATTCATCATTGGCACCGGCATCCTGTATGGGCCGTCCGAGAGTGAGCGATAGAGCGGCAGCTGCTGCTCCTGAGCAGATGCATGCGCTGCGGCAAGCGAGACGGCGAGGATGGCATTGGCACCGAGGTTGGCCTTGTTGTCAGTGCCATCGAGATTGATCATGCGCTGATCCAGCGCCTCCTGATCCCTCACATCCATCCCCTTCACGGCATCGAGAATGGTCGTATTAATGTTGTTGACAGCTGTGAGAACGCCTTTGCCCTGGTAACGGCTGTTGTCGCCATCACGCAACTCCAGCGCTTCACGCGACCCTGTAGATGCGCCGGATGGCGCTATTGCACGGCCGATGGCGCCATCAGCGGTGATGACATCCGCCTCGACGGTCGGGTTGCCTCGCGAATCGAGAATCTCGCGAGCGCGTATATCTAGAATTTCTGACATGTTTATTTCCTATCTATTTGATTAATATGTTATTTCAATGATAAAGTGATTGTATTTTAAATCCATATCATCCTTGAGTTTCCGACATTATTTACAAGTGGATCAAAATACAATCTTGACTCTCGCAGAGACGCAGAGCACGCCAAGAAAAATCTTTTGCGGCTTTGCGAGACACTAAGAATTTTTTCCTGCCTCGTCAACGCGTAGGGCGCAATAACCGTAGGGCATTGCGCCGCATGGAAAGGTGCAATGCGCTGCGCTTATTGCACCCTACATCCCCCCAAACTATCCTCGATAAATCCTGCAGCTTTCACTGCCGAATCAATACTCTTCAATGTCTCCAGCAATTCAGCCATCTGATCCAGGCGCCATGAGTTGGGGCCGTCGCTGAGTGCATTATCAGGATCAGGATGGGTCTCCATGAACAGCCCGGAGATGCCCGCAGCCACCGCCGCGCGCGCCAGCACCGGCACATGTTGCCGTTCACCGCCTGAACTGCTTCCCTGCCCTCCAGGCTGCTGCACGGAGTGGGTGGCGTCAAACACCACGGGGCAGCCGGTTTCGCGCATCACGGCAAGGCCGCGCATGTCGGAAACCAGGGTATTGTATCCAAACGAGACACCGCGTTCACACACCATGATCTGCTCGTTACCTGTAGCCAGCGCTTTGTTGACTACGTGTTTCATATCCCATGGCGCCAGAAACTGCCCCTTCTTGATGTTGACCGCGATGCCCTGGCTCGCTACCTTCTGGATAAAGTTGGTCTGACGACACAAAAACGCCGGAGTCTGCAGCACATCCACCACATCGGCCACCTCGCCCATCGGTGTATCTTCATGCACATCGGTCAGCACCGGCACCCCGATCTGCTGCCTCACCTTCTCCAGAATTTGCAACCCGGCCTCGAGACCGGGGCCACGCTCACTGGCGTGCGAAGAGCGGTTCGCCTTGTCGAAGGACGACTTGTAGATAAAGGGAATGCCCAGCTTTCCGGTAATCTCTTTCAACTCTCCGGCAACATCCAGCGCCATGCCCTCACTCTCGATGACGCAGGTTCCGGCGATCAGGAAAAAGGGGTGATCAAGGCCGATATCAAAACCGCACAGATTCATGAGGGTTTCTCCATATGTTCAATCGCCGCATTGACAAAACCGGTAAACAGCGGATGGCCGTCTCTGGGCGTCGAGGTAAACTCGGGATGAAACTGGCAGGCAAGAAACCAGGGGTGCTCGGTTACTTCGACCATCTCGACCAGTTCTCCGTCAACAGAGATGCCGCCGATGCGCAGCCCCTTCTTCTGCAGCACCTTGCGGTAGTCGTTGTTGAATTCATAACGGTGGCGGTGACGTTCGACGACAGAAACCCTGTCATATACCTTTCGTGCAAGCGTTCCCTCCAGCAACTGGCACTCCTGCCCTCCCAGGCGCATGCTGCCGCCAAGATCCGTGGTATGGTCGCGTCTCTCGGTGGTTCCCTCCGAGGTCGTCCACTCGGTGATCAGTGCAATCACCGGATGTTGACTCTGCGGATCAAATTCGGAGCTGTTGGCGTCACTCATGCCTGCGACATTGCGTGCATACTCGATCACTGCAACCTGCATGCCGAGACAGATGCCGAGGTAGGGGATTTTGTTGATACGCGC
>JAUVEG010000028.1 GCA_030594925.1 Gammaproteobacteria bacterium | reverse complement strand
AATCGGGCTGCCGATGATGCCGGCATCATCAAAATCAATCTCAAACGGACGTTCGACACGCTCCGGCGCGACTGCCGCCGTGGGATCGATGCGCACCCACCCCTCCCCTTCGAGCCACACCTCTGCCCAGGCGTGGGCGTCTGACTGGCGCACGATCAGATGCCCCCCCAGCGGATTGATCTCGCCCCCCTGGTAGCCGGTCACCAGCCGCGCGGGTATACCTGCGACGCGCATCATGGTGACGAAACTGCTGGCATAGTGTTCACAGAATCCCCTGCGGCTCTCAAACAGAAACTCATCTACAGGATTATCAAGCAATAGGGGCGGATAGAGGGTGTAGTAGAAAGGCTGCTCGCGAAAATAGCGCAGCGCCTGGTTGACGACAGTAGCGTGTCCGGCGTCATCCTTCTCATCACTCCGCCAGCGTTGCGCCAGCTGCTGCATTCTGGGTGTGATATTGTCCGGCAATTGCAGCGCGCGCCTGCGTTCATCTTCACCAAGATCACCGGTGTTGTAGTGCAGATAGGAACGCATCGCATAACGCAGCCGCTGCGTGACCGGCTTGTCGGCGATGAGTTCAAAAGCGGATTCCAGGCTTGCCTTTGGCGGCGGCTCCCGGGGAAGGTCCAGCGCCAGCAGCCACAGGCCACCGCCCGGCTCCAGGGTAACGCTGTAGTCTGTCGGCTCGCCCTTTGCGATATAACTAACCGTCTCTTGCGATAGAGGTTCACCACGGAACCAGCTCGTTCCATCACTCTCCCACATCACCGGGCCACGCCAGTAGCGCAGTTGCGGGGGAGGAACCGCATCCTCGAAATCGACGCGGAACGCCACCGCGCGGGAGCGGATCAACTCGCTGATGCCGCCGAGGGAGAGCCTGTCACTCAGCCCCGTCACGCCGCGCTGCTGATCGACGCCGAGACTCCACAACGGGGCCGACAGGCGCGGGAAAAAGAGAAACAGCGCCACCATGATCGGCACGGCCTGCAGCAGCAGCGAGAGCGACAGCCCAACGCTTTTGAATGGACGTTGCAGTGATTTGCTACGACTGGCTTCCAGCAGGATAGCCGTCAACCCCACAACCACCACGAACAGATAGAGAGCCAGCAACAGCCCCTGGTTGAAAAGAAAATTGGAGGCTATCGTAAAGTAGCCGAGAAAGAGGATGACATAGAGGTCGCGACGCCTGCGCAACTCCAACAACTTGAGCCCCACCATGACAATCAACAGATCAACAGCAACACGCCAGTCGATCAGCTGGGCATGATTGACTACCACCACCCCCAGTGCAGCAATGGTGATCACAAACAGCAGCAGCTTGCCTGGCAGCAGTTGCGGCCGGCGTATCGCCGCCGTGCGATAACCGAGCGTGGCGATGAAGAACAGCGTGATCCAGATATTCGTATGCGTAAAATGCGGAGCAACCGCCATGGAGATGACAGCGAACAGGATCAGCAACTCCCGGTTTGCAAGACGATGCTCTTCGGCGGAAACCATCAACTCTCCCCGAAAAGGGCCAAGGCTGCCAGGCATCGATGCCGGTGGCTCTCCCCGCTTGCCGGCTTGATCTCCACTCCGGGCAGTCTCAGACCATACTCATGCTGCAACTCACTGGCATCCACGACACCCCGGCAGAGGGTGCTTAGGCGCTCCTCCGTCTCCATGCCCGGCAGGGAGTCCCACTCCAGCCAGTGGCGCCGGACGCTGGAGACAGTGAAGAGATTGGTGTACAAGCCCTGCTCGCGCGCATAGCGCTTCCAGTTGATCTGCCCGGGCGTATCCCCCTCGCGATACTGACGCAGGCCGATAAAGTCATCGCTGCCGCTGCTGTTGCCGGTATGCATCTGCTGGTGATCATCGCTGTGGTGGTCTGCCTCTCCCTGCAGCGGCATTGCTGCACCCGGTGCGGGATAGACCAGCAGATTCATCTCCAGGTCGACATAACACCAGGCGCGCAACAACCCGAGCGGGTAGTGTGTGGCGAGCCGAAATCGAGGTAATTGCTGGCGGCCACGCCGGGTGGCGCGGGTATGCAGCGTCAGGCTCTGCGTCGTTGCAGGCGGAAGATCGCTCTCCAGCTCTTCATCAGCGGAGAGCCGCAAGCTGATATTCGGCCGCTCACTCTCCCGGCTGTTGTGCAGCCGGATCTCGAAAGCGGCAGGCTGGCCGGCAAACACCGCAGCTGCCCTGCCCGGTGAGAGCCGCAGATCCAGCAGGTTTCGCCAGGTGTGGAGCATCGCCACGATCCCCAGCCCAGCCAGCAGAAAAGTGAGCAGAAAACCGGGGTTGTTGGCATAGTTGACCGAGATCAGCAAAATCAGAAACAGCAGCAGCCCGTAGAGAAGACCATAGCGGGTGGGGAGTATATAGATTTGGCGTGCGCCAACCCGGGCGACGCCTTGCGCATCCGCGCGGCATTTCCGATAGGGGAAAGAGAGCGCCATAGATGCCTTCAGGGAATCGCTACAGCGTGCAAAAGCAGCCTCGTCAATTCCATCCCTTCACTGACGCCGCTATCGGCGGCGCCGTGAAGACGATGCGCCGTAGTGGAGGGAAGTATCATCTGCACATCTTCCGGCAATACATGCTTGCGCCCATCCATCAGGGCCCAGGCGCGGGCGCTGTGGATGATGGCCAGACCCGCTCTCGGCGAGAGCCCCTGGGAGAACTCCGGACTGCTGCGGCTGTGTTCGAGCAGCGCCTGGATATAGTCCAGCAGCGCAGCGGAGAGATGCACCTCGCCAACCTGCTGTTGGAGATGCTGCAACTCGCCGTCGGCGAGCAGCGGTTGCAATTCGTCAAGCATCTCGTAGCGGTCTCTTCCGGCAAGCAGTTCGCGTTCGGCGCGCGCATCGGGATAGCCGATGTGAATACGCATCAAAAAACGGTCGAGTTGTGACTCCGGCAGCGGAAAAGTTCCAATCTGGTGCGAGGGATTCTGTGTCGCAATGACGAAGAACGGCTCGGGCAGAGGGCGCGTTTCTCCCTCTACGGTCACCTGCCGCTCCTCCATCGCCTCCAGCAAGGCGCTCTGCGCTCGCGGGGTGGCGCGGTTGATCTCATCGGCCAGCAGCAACTGCGAGAACACCGGCCCCGCATGAAAACGAAACAGGCTCTCGTCACGATCAAAAACCGACACGCCGAGAATATCCGCCGGCAGCAGATCGCTGGTGAACTGGATGCGCTGATAATCCAGTCCCAGCAGTTTCGCCAGGGTATGCGCAAGCACCGTCTTGCCGACCCCGGGGAGATCCTCGATCAACAGATGTCCGCGCGCCAGCAGGCAGGCAAGCGCCAAACGGATCGCCTGCTCTTTGCCAAGGATAATATGCCCTGCTTCTGAAACAACCCGATCCAGTGTATCCTTCATGATTACCCTGTCACATCACTCTTTGTCGTACAACTATACAGGAGATCACCAGGTGCAAGAATTCGATGTCGTGGTTATCGGCAGCGGCCCCGGCGGCGACGGCGCGGCCATGCGCCTGGCCAAGAGCGGCAAACGGGTGGCAGTCGTGGAAGCCTATCACCAGCTTGGAGGCGGCTGTACGCACTGGGGCACCATTCCAAGCAAGGCTTTGCGCCACTCCGTGCAACTGCTGGCGGATTACCGCCACCATCCACTGTTCGAGCATACCTTGGGCAACATGGATATCACCTATCCTGATCTGCTGGCAGAGGCGCGCAACGCCAGCAGCGCACAAGTACGCTTGCGCAACCGTTACTACCCCAGAAACCAGGTCACCACGGTGCATGGCTTTGCCAGTTTTGATGATGCCCATACGCTGACCGTACGCCAGGATAACGGCAGCACCGAGCAGTTGCAGGCGGAACATTTTGTCATCGCAACCGGCTCCACACCTTATCACCCCGATGACGTAGAATTCAGTCACCCGCGAGTGCTGGACAGTGACAAAATTCTACGGCTGGAGTATACGCCGGGAAGCATCACCATCTATGGCGCCGGGGTGATCGGCTGTGAATACGCATCGATCTTTGCCAACCTGGATTTGCGGGTCAACCTGATCAATACCCGCTCCAGCCTGCTGTCATTTCTGGATACCGAGATTACCGATGCACTGAGCTATCATCTACGAGACCAGGGTGTGCTTATTCGTCACAATGACTCCTATGCGCAGATCGATGCTGGAGAAAATGATGTGGTGCTGCATTGCCAGTCTGGCGCCAGGTTCAAAAGTGATGTGCTGCTGTGGGCAAACGGACGCACCGGCAATACGGCTGATATGGGGCTTGAGCGGGTTGGTATAACGCTGAATCATCGCGGCCAGATAGAGGTGAATGAATATCTGCAGACCTCTGCAGCGCATATCTATGCGCTTGGTGACGTCATCGGCCCGCCGGGACTGGCCAGCGCCAGCTATGACCAGGGGCGTTTTGCCGGCGCGCATATCGCCATGGGGCGCTGTGACTGGTCGCTGGTCAAGGATGTGCCCACCGGCATCTATACCAGCCCGGCAATCAGCTCACTGGGCAAGACAGAGCAACAACTCACTGAAGCCGGAGTGCCTTTTGAAGTTGGCAGGGCTGAATTCAAACATCTGGCCAGGGCCCAGATCACGGGACATACTACGGGGATGCTGAAACTGCTGTTTCACCGCGAAACCCGCGAGATCCTCGGTATTCACTGTTTTGGCGAAGATGCGGCTGAGATCATTCACATCGGCCAGGCGATCATGTCGCAGAAGGGAGATGCCAACAGCATCAACTATTTCACCGAGACCACCTTCAACTATCCCACCATGGCGGAAGCCTATCGTGTCGCGGGACTGAATGGATTGAACCGGCTGTTTTGACAGTTTAGGGATGATGCATTTTGGTGCAGAGTGATGATCGGTTGCACTACAGTAATGCCGCGATTTATTCTATTGCCGTGCGCAATTGCTCCTCTTAGGCTATGATGCGGGATTGTTTTATAAATTCTCAATAAGCCCGTGCCGGGTCTTCATTCGCCATGTTGCCATTTTGCGCGGGGTTATTGCAAAAAACTTCGTAACTATTCAGCACACTGTGAGATCGTCGCTGCAATTGGGTCTATCTACTGGAAAACGCCGTAAATACATCCCTGTAGGCTCGTTTCGGCATCCCTGCCTCAAACGTTTCCTTTAGATAGACCCAACAGCAGCGACTTATTAGCACAATTGACAATATGCTGAATAGTTACAAAACTTCAAACCAGCCCAGGCAATGCGCGCCGCCAATATTGGCATGTTTTTTGCTTACTATAAATATGAAATATTGCCGATTAATTTAACATCCTTATTTATCATCCAACAGAGGAAACCAAAATGAGTGGAAATGAATCTCGCGTTCAAGCGATTTATCAGATTACAAACCGTGAGCCTATGGCCGTTAAAAAGACCAAGCCGCTCTCCAAAATCTGGGGAACCGACGTCTTCAACCTGGCCACCATGGAAGAGGCGTTGTCGAAAAACGCCTATAAAGCCATGAAGAAAACCGTCACCAGCGGCGTTCCTCTCGACCCGGCGACGGCTGACGTCATTGCTGCAGCGATGAAAGACTGGGCTATCGCCAAAGGCTGCAAATATTTCTCTCATATCTTCTATCCCCTGACCCATGCCACGGCCGAAAAGCACGACGGCTTTGTCATCACCGATTCAGAAGGCCGGGCGATTACCGAATTCACCGGCAGCCTGCTGATCAAGGGCGAGCCGGACGGCTCCTCTTTCCCCAACGGCAGCATCCGCATGACCAATGCCGCACGCGGCTATACCGCATGGGATCCATCCAGCTCCGCCTACATCATGCATACTGACAACGGCGCGACCCTGATGATCCCCTGTGTCTTTATGTCGTGGACAGGCGAAGCGCTGGATAAGAAAATCCCGCTGCTGCGCTCCAACGAGGCGATGAACAAAGCGGGACAAAAAGTACTCTCTCTGATGGGAGAGACGGAGATCGCACCGTTGAGCTCCAGCTGCGGCGCAGAGCAGGAGTATTTCCTGGTCGACAGCAACTTCGCCAACAGCCGCCCCGACCTGCTGCTTACCGGCAGAACCCTGTTCGGCGCCGCATCGGCGAAAGGACAGGAGTTCGACGACCACTATTTCGGCGCCATCCCCGCACGCGTCCAGGTCTATATGCAGGATGTTGAAGACCAGCTGTATCGACTCGGCATTCCCGCAAAAACACGCCACAACGAAGTTGCGCCGGGACAGTTTGAGATTGCGCCCTACTTCGAGGCGGCCAATATTGCAGCCGACCATCAGCAGATGCTGATGACCATCCTCAAAGCCACGGCGAAAAAACACGGCTTCATGTGCCTGCTGCATGAGAAGCCGTTTGCAGGCATCAACGGCTCGGGCAAGCACGTCAACTGGTCTGTCGGCAACTCCACCCAGGGCAACCTGCTCGATCCCGGCAAGACGCCGCATGACAACCTGAACTTTCTGCTCTTCTGCGGCGCAGTCATTCGCGGCGTCAACAAGTTTGGCCCGCTGCTGCGCGCTGTCATCGCCTCCGCTGGCAACGACCACCGCCTGGGCGCCAACGAAGCGCCTCCCGCAATCCTCTCAGTCTATCTCGGTGACCAGCTGGAGAAGGTCTATCAGGATATCAAGGAGGGCAACCTCACCAAAAGCAGCGATGGCGGTGAGATGGATCTTGGACTCGACCAGATCCTCAACTTTGAACGCGATCCGGGCGATCGCAACCGCACCTCTCCATTCGCCTTCACCGGCAACCGCTTTGAGTTCCGTGCTGTTGGTTCCGCCCAGTCTGTAACCGGCCCGCTGATTGCCATGAACACCATGCTGGCGGACTCTCTGAACATGATTGCCGACAAGCTGGAAGCTGAGTTTACCAAAGGAGCCGATAGGACCGCAGCTGTCATCAGCGTACTCCAGGAGCTGATGAATGAGCATGGCAACGCGGTATTCGGTGGAGACGGCTACTCTGAAGAGTGGCACAAGATGGCGGTTGAAAAGCGCGGCCTGAAGAACATCCCCACCACGGCAGATGCATTGCCCGCATTTCGGGAAGCATCAGTGAAGGCGCTCTTCGAGAGCACCGGTGTACTCTCTCCTATCGAGCTGGAAAGCCGCTACGAAGTCTATGCTGAGCAATATATTCTCTCCATCGAAGTTGAAGCCAAACTGGTCGTCAGCATGGCGAAAACAACCATCTACCCTGCCGCTGTTCAATACCTCTCCGAGCTTGCCATGACACATTCAAGCATGGCGGAGATGAATATCGAGATGGATGACTCAACGGCAAAAACTGTCGCCGCTGAATCGAATGAGATGATGGCCGCTGTTGGCAAGCTCAGCGAAGCGATGCAAAAAGAGGGCTTTGCCTCTGCAGAAGAGCATATGCAATTCTGCGCCGGTGAGATCCGCGGCCTGATGGAAGAGGTGCGTGCGCATGCAGATGCACTGGAAGCCGAAGTCGCCGATGAGCTGTGGCCGCTGCCCAAGTACCAGGAGATGCTGTTTATCAAGTAAAGCTGTTCACAGCACAACAAAAAGGCCGCTATGTTTAGCGGCCTTTTTGCGTTTGCCTGAAGTTCCCCCTCACCCCAACCCTCTCCCGGCAGGGAGAGGGAGTTGTCCGGCAGCAGATCAGGAGAGAAATTCGAGAGTTTGTTGCTCGATCTCTGCTTTGTCGATGATCGTCTTCTGCGTGATCTGCTTATCGAAAAGAGCCTGAATGGATGATGGAATGGTGATATTGGCCTTTGCGGCGATTGATTTGAGGGCATCGAGATCATGCGCATCGACCTCCCCGGTCAGCGCATTGGCAATGGTTGGAGAAAACTTGGTCCACTCAGCTGTTGAGTAGGCGATGCTCTTCAACGGTTTGCTTGTGCAAGTTTCATAGGCCTTGAAACAGGTTGCCGTGTGCGGATCCATCAGATAACCGTTGTCGAAGGCCTCCCTGATGTACTCCCTGCCCGCTTCATCATCGCAAAAATCCGCCGCAAAAAACTGCTGCAGCTGTGCAAGTTCATCGTCTGTGAGCTGGTAGTGGTTTTCGTTATCCAGCTGCGACATCAGCGCCTTGGTGCGCTCCGCGCCGTAGAGATCGAAGAGAATGCGTTCGACATTGGATGACTTCAGAATATCCATCGCCGGCGAGGTGGTTGAAACCACAGACATGCTACGCAGATCGTAACTGCCGTTTTTGATCAGGTGGGTGAGCACATTGTTGCGGTTTGAGGCAATCAGGATCTTCTCAACTGGCAGTCCCATCTTCATCGCATAGTAGCCGCCCAGGGCATTGCCGAAATTGCCGCTGGGAACCGCCAGGTAGACCTTCTCACCCATGACGACTGCCTGCTGACGAACCAGCTCAAGATAGCTGTGAACATGGTAGATCAATTGAAAAATAATGCGCCCGAAGTTGACCGAGTTGGCGGCTGAGAGCTGGATATTTTTCTCCCTGAGCTTCGCCTTGAAACTCTCCGATCCCAACAGCAGTTTGAGGGCATTTTGCGCATCATCGAAATCACCGTGGATGCCGATCACCTTGAGATTTTCGGCATCCTCGGTCACCATCTGCAGACGCTGCACATCCGAGGTCCCGCCATCCGGATAGAGGCACACAACCTGTACATTGGAACGATTCTTGAATGTCTCCAGCGCAGCAGGACCGGTATCGCCGCTGGTCGCCGCCATGATCAGGTAGTGTTCGTCACGCTGTTGGGCAAGCGCAGAGAGCACCTCGCCGAAAGGCTGCAGCGCCATATCCTTGAAGGCGCGGGTCGGACCATGATAGAGCTCGCTGACATAGAGATCATGCTTCACCCTGACCACAGGCACCGGATTGTCAGGATCATCAAAAAGGTCATACAACGCCAGTGCCCTGTCGACGACATGCGCATCGATATCGATCTCAAACAGGGATAACAGGTCACGCGCCAGGGTTTTATAGTCAGCGTCGAGATGCTTGCGTAAAAAATCCTCGTCAAGCTGCGGCAGCGCCTCTGGAACATAGAGTCCGCCGAAAGAGGACATTGGCCCGAGGATCGCCGCGGAGAAACTCACCTCCAGCGGATGCCGGCCATCGTTGCCACGCGTTTCAATAAAGTTCATCTGTTGACCAAAAAGTGCTGTGTAGAGATAGGTGGATTATACCCGAGGTTTAGACGTCTATTGAGAGCTACTTGCAAAACTCATAATCAGCGGACTTTGTCATCTCGAACGAATGTGAGAGATCTTATTTGTCAATGAGTTAAGATTTCTCCTTTCAGTCGAAATGACAACTTAATTGGAATTTTGCAAGAGCCTCTTGAAACAATCAATTTGAAAAAACAAAAGGCCGCCCGGGGCGGCCTTTTAAGCAATGCCTGTTTGGAATCTGAATCAGATACCCAGGGCGCTCTTGATATCGGCAACCACCACATCACTGGATGTCGCATTGATATCAATCAGCATGTTCTCGCCGGTGTAGAATCCGACCAGGGGCGCGGTCTGCTCCTTGAAGACATCGAGACGCTTGGAGATAGCCTCTTCGGTCTCGTCGGCGCGCTGCACGACGTTTCCACCGCACTTGTCGCAAACGCCTTCAACTTTGGGCGGGTTGCTCTTGACGTTATAGATCTCACCGCAATCTTCACAGGTGCGGCGGGTTGTCAGACGATCGAGAATCACATCACGCGGCACGTTCAGATTGACAGCGCCATCCAGTTCGATGCCGAGCTTGGCCAGCAAGACTTTCAACTCCTCAGCCTGGGGAATGGTGCGTGGGAATCCGTCGAGCAGAAAACCCGGCTTGCAGTCATCTTCCAGCAGGCGCTCGCCCATGATGCCCATGATCAGGGCGTCAGGCACCAGCTCGCCGCGCGTCATATAACCCTGTGCTTCTTTACCCAGGTCTGTGCCATCCTTGACTGCGGCGCGCAGAATGTCGCCGGTAGAAATTTGTACAGAGCCGTCGATCGCTGTGAGCAACTTGGCAACAGTACCTTTGCCGGCGCCTGGTGCGCCTAATAGAATCAGTTTCATGAAGTAGTTTCCTGTAGTGAGTGTATGAAATAGTGGAAAATTTTGATTGGCGCATATTCTATACGGTTAGCCGCTATTTTTCACTCGGTGTTTTTAT
>JAUVEG010000089.1 GCA_030594925.1 Gammaproteobacteria bacterium | reverse complement strand
GCATCCAGCATATCGATAAAGTCGATAATGATGATGCCGCCCAGGTTTCTCAATCTTAACTGTCTGCAAAGCGTCTGGGCTGCTTCGAGGTTGGTCTTGAAAACGGTCTCTTCGAGCGTGCGGTGACCGACAAATCCACCGGTGTTGACATCGATTGTGGTCATCGCCTCTGTCTGATCAATAATCAGATAACCGCCCGATTTCAAATCGACCTTGTGCTGCAACGCCTTCTCGATCTCATCTTCAACCCCGTAAAGATCAAAGATCGGGCGCTCCCCCGGATAGTATTCGATGCGCTCACTGATCTCGGGAATAAAGCTCTGTGCAAACTGCAGCGCTTTTTGATAGGTTGTACGGGAGTCGATGCGCACCTTCTCAATATGTGTATCCGTCATATCCCGCAGCGCACGCAGGGCGAGGGGCAGATCATCATGGATCAACTCACGGCTGCCAGCTTCAAGCATTTTTTTACCGATTGACTCCCACAGGCGTGACAAAAACAGCATGTCAGCACGCAGCGCCATCTCGTCCGCCCCTTCTGCAGCAGTGCGTGCGATAAATCCGCCCCGCAACTTCTCCTCCCTGACAAACAGCGACAATATATCGCGCAGACGGCTCCGCTCCTGTTCATCCTCTATCTTTTGTGAAATACCGATACTCTTCTCTGCCGGCAGGAAGACCATAAATCGCGATGGTATGGAGAGATGCGTTGTCAGGCGGGCGCCCTTGCTGCCCAACGGATCCTTGACCACCTGTACGATCAGATCACTGCCGGTTTGCACCAGCTCCATGATGTCGGGAGTTGTCTCATGATGACCAACACTGGCAATATCGGAGGCATGCAAAAAAGCGGCGCGTTCCAGACCGATCTCGACAAAAGCCGCCTGCATCCCCGGCAATACCCGGCAAACACTGCCCTTGTAGATATTACCGACCAGCCCGCGCTTTTTGATGCGTTCGACCAGAATCTCCTGCACCATGCCATTTTCGATGATGGCAACCCGGGTTTCAGGCGGGGTCACATTGACCAGAATCTCTTCACTCATTTTTGCCGGGGAATCACTATTCCCACTCTCCTCGGTAAAGTCGCCGCCTCAAAAAACAGCAATCCCATGGCAACAGAATAGCCTTGTTAGAGTTTTTCTACAAATATTGCCGCAATAGTTTGAATTAAAAGGACATAAACAATCAGCAAAACTGTCTGCATTACTCAAACAGCGCGATCCAGGCAGCATAGCGAAACAGCCGGTTTCGCGCCTGCCCCGTCGCCTCTGTCAAAATCTCCTGATCGATAAATTTGTTCATGAGATTATTTGACGCCTGGAACGTCAAACCACTCATATCGACAAGATCCTGTACGCGGATAAAGGGGGTGTGATAGAGCCTCTCAAGCACCCTCAGGCCATTGGCCGCAACGCGTCCAAACTCATCGGTAATGCACTGACTGTGGCGTTCACGCAGAGCCACGGCTCTGATTGCAGTTTCAGTCGCATGCAGCGAACTCTGCTCTACGCCATTGAGAAAAAACTTGAGCCAGCCCTCCCAGTCCCCGGTCTCCCTGATGCGCTGCAGATGGCCATAATAGGCTTGCCGATGCTCCCTGAAATAGTCGGAGAGAGTGAGTACAGGCGACTGCAGCACATCTTTTTGGGACAGCAGCAGGCTGATCAGCAAGCGTCCAACACGCCCGTTTTTTGAGAGAAATGGATGTATCGTCTCAAACTGCGCATGCGCCAGCCCCACCTGTATCAATACCGGCAGGGATTCATCATAGAGAAAACTCTCCAGCAGCCGCAGCAGGTCGTTTAAATGCCTCGGTGGAGCAGGCACGAACATGGCATCCACGATACTGCAGCCAGGCCGGCCAATCCAGGTTTGCTGCTGCCGCAATTCACCTGCCCCGCATCTCTTCCCGTCCACACCATCCAGCAACTGCCGGTGCAGTTGCTGAATCAGTGATGTCGTCACGGGCCGCTTGACGACAGCCGCATCTCCCTCGCGCATCGCCTGCAGATAGTTGAACGCCTCGTCAAATTCAGCGGCTTGATGTTCAACAGCAAAGCCTGCCTCCTGCCTGATCAGGTGATCCACACTGCTTTCGACGCCATCGATCCGACACGAGAACATGGCCTCGCGGCGCATTGACATGGCAATAAAATTATCCGCATGCGGCAGCGTCAGCATGGCGCCATCCAGAACCGCTATTGCCTGCTCGGCTTTTGTCAGCAGACTCTGCAGCTCGGCATCAAAAACAATCGCCGGCTGCGGAGGCAGCGGCGCAGGAATAAAGGCGCTGTAACCTCCCGGCTGCTGGATATACTGACCTGCACGCGATGAGTTATTCATATGATTCGGAGTTGCTCATGATAAATGGATGTTATCTTTAAAAAATCAACCACAGATGCACACAGATAAACACAGATGAAAAAGGGCTCGCAAAGACGCAAAGCTCGCCAAGAAAAACCTTTGCGGTCTTGGCCTACATGGATGTAGGTCAGGGGCGTTAGCAGGACGCGGAAGCTTTGCGTCTTTGCGAGAGAAAATGTTCTGTGTATATCTGTGGTGAAAAATCATCCCCGGTGATAGGGATGCCCCTGCAGCAGGCTCCAGGCGCGATAGAGTTGTTCTGCAACCACCACCCGCACCATGGGATGCGGCAGCGTCAACGGTGAGAGTGACCACTTGAGCCTTGCCTGATTCAGACATTCGGATGACAAGCCATCCGCGCCGCCGACGAGCAACGCGATGTCCGGCCCATCCTGCAGCCAGCCGGCAAGCTGCGTGGAGAGCTGCCTGGTGCTCCATGATTTGCCATGCTCATCCAGTGCGATCACCGTCGCGCCTTTTGGAATCGCCGCCTGAATGCGCTTGCACTCCTCCTGCATGGTCCTCTGCGTGCTGCTGCTCTTACCGCGATGCGCGGGATTGATCTCAAACAGTTGCAGAGAGCACTCACGCGGCATGCGCTTTGCATACTCCCGGTAGGCCGTAGTCACCCATGCAGGCATCTTGTTGCCGACAGCGATCAAATAGATTTTCATAAAGCTAGTGAGATCAGGTCTCAGACTGACAAGGCATGAAAAAAACATTTTCTCTCGCAAAGGCGCCAAGACCGCAAAGGGTTTTCTTGGCGAGCTTAGCGCCTTTGCGAGAGTCATGATTAATATTTGGTTCATTTACAAATATGTAGGCTACTCAAGGATTATCTCGGAACTCCGATTGATTAGAGAAATTAAGATTTCTCCCTATGGTCGAAATGACAAGCGATTAACCAAGCTGCTGGATTACTGCCGCCGTGTGCGGCCGCACGCCGCGCCAGATGTAGAAGGACTCGGCAGCCTGCTCGACCAGCATACCGATGCCATCGAGCGCTTTTCCTGCGTGATGCGCCTCTCCCCAGCGCACGAATGCTGTCGGCTCCCTGCCATACATCATGTCATAGCTCCAGCCTCCTGACGCCAGACAGGTTTCGGGGATGGCAGGAACGTCCCCCTTCAACCCTGCTGCAGTGGCGTTGATAATCAGATCAAACTGCTGATTGCCAATCTCATGCAGTCCACAGCCGCATATCTCTCCACGGCCGCTGAAGAGATCCGCCAGCAACACCGCCTTCTCTGCAGTGCGGTTCGCTATCATCAGGCACGCCGGCTGCTGTTGCAGCAGCGGCAGGATCACACCCCTGGATGCGCCACCGGCACCAATCAGCAACACAGAGGCATTGTTGAAATCGAAGCCGTGGTTTTGCGTCAGATCACGCACCAGCCCGACGCCATCAGTGTTGTCGCCATGCAGCTTGCCGCTATCCTGCCGGGTAATAGTATTGACCGCCCCCGCAATCCTCGCCCCCTCACTGAGCTCATCCATCAGCTCCCAGGCCTTCTGCTTGAAGGGCACGGTGACATTCAGGCCGCATCCGCCACGGGCAAAAAAATCCCGCACGTCGCCGTTGAAATCCTCCAAATCTCCCAGCAGGCGCTCATATTCAATATCTTCGCCCGTCTCACCGGCGAAAGCGGCATGAATTTCGGGCGACAGACTGTGCCTGACCGGGTTGCCGATCACCGCGTATTGATCACTCATGGGTTCAGCCACTGCGCGGCCCGTTTGGCAAAGTAGGTGAGGATAGCATCGGCCCCGGCGCGTTTGATGCACACCAGTGACTCCAGCACCACGGCTTTTTCATCCAGCCAGCCATTTTGCACCGCCGCCATGTGCATTGCGTATTCGCCGCTGACCTGGTAGACGTATGTCGGTACGGCAAAGCTCTCCTTAACGCGCCGCACTATATCCAGATAGGGCATGCCGGGTTTCACCATCACCATGTCGGCGCCCTCCTGAAGGTCCAGCGCAACCTCGTGCAGCGCCTCGTCACTGTTGGCCGGGTCCTGTTGATAGGTGTATTTATTGCCCGTACCCAGGTTGGCCGCTGAGCCGACTGCATCGCGAAACGGACCGTAATAGCTGGAGGCGTATTTCGCGGAGTAGGCGAGAATGCGCGTATGGATATGCCCTGCCTCCTCCAATGCCTGGCGCACCGAACCGATGCGTCCGTCCATCATGTCGGAAGGCGCAACCACATCGGCGCCTGCCACCGCATGGGAGAGCGCCTGCCTGACCAGCACCTCGACCGTCTCATCATTCAATACGTAACCAGCGGCATCGATGAGGCCATCCTGACCATGGGTGGTGAAAGGGTCCAGCGCCACGTCCGTAATGATCCCCAGTTCAGGAACCGCATCCTTGACCGCCATCACAGCACGCTGCGCCAGGCCATCGGGGTTGAAGGACTCGCGGGCATCTTCTGATTTTGCCGAGGCAGGCGTCACCGGGAATATCGCCATCGCAGGAATGCCCAGCGCATGGACCTCCTTCGCCTCCTGCACCAGCAGGTCGACGCTCATACGCTCCACCCCCGGCATGGAGGCAACCGGCTCACGCACGCCATCACCCTCGAGCACGAACGCCGGCAGGATCAGGTCATCGGCGGTCAATGTAGTCTCGCGCATCAGGCGGCGGGAGAAATCATCTTTGCGCATACGACGCATTCTGGTGGTGGAAAAGTTACGCGAAACAGCTTGCCAGGGCATCGAAAAACTCCAAACGAAAAAACTGGATCTATTCTACCCTCTCCCCCGAAACGACGCGAAATTTTGCTAGAAGCCCCTCACTCCTGCTAGAATTCAATCCATGTTGTTCTCACGCAGACTATTTCGTCTTGCCGCCATGGTGCTGATGCTGTGCATCTCTGTGCAGGCGATCGCTTTTGCCTCACCTGCGTGCGCACATCTGAACCCCGTGGATCAGATGATGGAGTCTGCAGATTGCCATATGGAGACATCGACAACAGCTAATTGCTGTGAACAGCAGTGCCAAAGTTGCTCGATGCTATCTGCTACTGTCTCAACCGGAATCGTTTCTACGAGTTCCGCGCACGCCGGCACAGACCGGATTGCACATGCTGCTGTACACTTCTATCAGCATATTCCCCTGCCCCATTTTCGCCCCCCTCTCCTGACGCTTTGATGTCCATGGCACAGGTCGGATAAAGATCTGCGCAACCGCTGTTTATCGTCAAATAAGTATCTCTGCCAAAAGTTGCAGATGAGCCCGGAGAAAAAAATGTTACGCCTCCCCCTTTTTGCAGTTGCGACTGCCTTATTGACGCTCGCACTGAGTCTCTCCATCACTGCTGCCGAGCCTGCCACCGAACAACTGACCGATGTACTCGATGACTCGGCCATGGAGCATGCGCTGAAGCACCAGGACCCTAAATATGTCTGCCCGATGCACGCACAAATCGTGCGTGATGAACCCGGCAGCTGCCCCATCTGCGGCATGGATCTGGTGGAGAAAAAAGCCCCCCAAAAAAGCACACAAAAGCCCAAAGAGAAGAAGCTTCTCTACTGGGTTGCGCCCATGGATCCCAACTATCGCCGTGATGAACCCGGGCAATCCCCCATGGGCATGGATCTGGTGCCTGTCTACGATGAGGGCGTCGAAGCCGGCGACGGAGATTATCCCGCGATCACCATCAATCCAACGGTGATGCACAACCTCGGGTTGCGCACCGCCAAAGCAGCGCTGCAAGACCTGCAAATCGAGATCCGCACTCCAGGTATTGTCGATTACGACGAA
>JAUVEG010000021.1 GCA_030594925.1 Gammaproteobacteria bacterium | reverse complement strand
GAAGTTCTGCTTGGTCTCGGCGGTGTCGCTGTGGCCCTGGTGGTCACCGTGATCGGCATCCGCATGCTGAAGATCCTGCCGCTCTCCCTGGCAGACGAGGTTGCAGACCCGCACGCCGGCCTCTGAAATCCCTGCCTCTACCGTGTAGCGAAAAAACGCGTGGCAGTCAGATGACTGCCACGCGTTTTTTATTGTCAATTTGTTGTCTTGCAATAGGAGTCGTAGGGTGCAATAAGCGACAGCGCATTGCACCGTTTACCCAAACACCACCCATGTCGTTGCAATGTACTTCACTCCTTTCTGCACCGTAGCCGCACGGTGTTCATGCGTCCAGAATGGCGGAAACAGCATCAGCTTTCCGGCCTGCGGCTTGACTGACAATTTCTGATAGGAAAATTCGGTTTCACCACCAGGGCCTTCGACATCATTCAGGTACCACAGGGCGACCAGCTGCCGATAGCTGAATTCGTGGCTGCCGCCATCGATGTGCCAGTGATAGTAATCTCCCGGCTGATAGCGCTGAATAGCATAGCCCATGTCTCTGAAGGGCCCCTTGAAGAAGGGGTAGGTTTCGCGAAACTCCAGGATGGCTGTTCCGAGAGAGCGAAGTAGTTCGTTGTTGATATCCTTCCAGTTATCTTTACCAGTGACCGCAAGATCCATTGTGTGCTTGATACTGCGCTCTTTTTCTCTGGTTTGTCCGACACGTCCCTCATACTGCTCGTCAGGGCTGGCTTCAAAGCGGCGGATCATTTCGTTGCAGATATCGAGCGGGAGTGCGTTGGGGACTTCAAAAATGAAGGTGTCCGGCTTGACCTCATGGATATTTTGAAGAGGCGGGCGTTCGGGATAATTGTCAGTCATTAGAGTGGTTCTTGTTGGGATTTGCACTATTTTCACCTTAGAGGATGAGAATTTCCACTATTATCTTTTTCAACAGCTTTCCATGAGCAAGGACTTATTCAAGATGAGCAATCTTGCATAATATCTTCACACTCTGTAACCTCCGGCATACACTGGCGACTTCGTCTCAACTCACTGACATGAGCCATCTCTACATCTCTGCTGCGCACAAATCTTCCGGCAAGACTACCGTCACGATCGGTCTTTGCGCTGCTCTGCGTGAGCATCAGGGAGTTATCGTGCAGCCGTTTAAGAAGGGACCTGATTATATCGATCCACTGTGGCTCAGCGCCGCTGCGCAACGCCCCTGTCATAATCTCGATATCTTCATGGAGGGGGAGGATGCAAATCTTGCTGTTTTTTCCAGCGCCATGGCCGGGGCTGATATTGGCATCATCGAGGGTAACAAGGGACTGTTCGATGGCCTCAGTGTCGATGGCTCTGATAGCAATGCTGCAATGGCGGAACTGTTGCAGGCGCCCGTCATCCTGGTGATCGATACCCGCGGCATTACCCGCGGCATTGCTCCGCTGCTGCATGGTTACGCCACATTCTCATCGGCTATCCGCATTGCAGGGGTGATATTCAACCAGGTTGGCGGGGAACGCCACGAGGGGAAACTGCGGCAGGCTGTGGAGCACTATACGGATATCCCCGTCATCGGTGCTGTTGGCCGTGATCCTGCGCTTGAGATCGATGAGCGGCATCTGGGGTTGATGCCAAGTAATGAGCATCAGCAATCACAAAAAATTATCCGTCAGATCAGTGATGCGGTGAGGCAGAGTGTCGATTTGGATATGCTGGTTTCTATTGCTGCAACCGCCCCTGATCTCCCTGGCGGGAATAAAGATCGACCTCAGGTAAGCCCGGATATCCGCATCGGGATTCCACGCGACGCTGCTTTCGGATTCTATTACACGGGTGATCTCGATGCGCTGCAGCGCGCAGGCGCCGAGTTGATATTTTTTGATACACTCTGTGACCGGCAGTTGCCGCAGGTTGATGCTCTCTTTATTGGAGGTGGTTTCCCGGAGAGCAGCATGCAGGCGCTTGAAGCCAATAGTCGTATGCGGCAACAGATTGCTGATTTTGTCGAGGCGGGGAATCCGGTCTACGCCGAGTGCGGCGGGCTGATGTATCTGTGCCGTTCTATGAGTTGGAATGGTAAAATATGCAAGATGGCGGGTATAATCCCTGCTGATGTGGAGATGATGCAGCGTCCCCAGGGGCGCGGGTATGTGCGGGTCGAGGAGACGGATGCTCATCCCTGGCCGCATGCCGGCAAGCAGGGAGGTGAAATTCCTGCGCATGAATTCCACTACTCAAGATTGAAAAATATTGCAGGGCCACTAAAATTCGCCTATCGCGTAAGGCGCGGGTTTGGTGTCGATGGCCGCAATGACGGCATTGTCTACAAGAATACCCTCGCCAGTTACACGCATCTTCGTGATGTAGAGGGGCATCATTGGACGCAATGCTTTGTTAATTTTGTACGCACCTGTAAAAGAGAGGATTAAATGTTCAAGGTAACACAGGCAGCAGCGACACAGATTCAGGATTCAGCATCAAATGGCGGCGCTGAGGGCATGGCGCTAAGGTTGGCGGCAATCAAGCATGATGACGGCTCCTACGACTATAAAATGGGCTATGACGAAGTCAGCGAAGATGACATCAGTTTCAAATCTGAAGAGGTAATGATCGTCATAGCTCCTGAATACGTCCCGCTACTTGATGAGACCACACTCGATTACGTCGAGATGGACGATGGCCAGCGTCAATTTATTTTCCTCAATCCCAAGGATGTCAATTTCGTCCCCCCGCAGACCGCGTAGGTTAATCATCTGGTAGAATGAGAGTTCTTTTTTTACCACAGATGCACACAGATAAACACAGAGTAAGAGATGTCATAATATCTGTGTGCATCCGTAGTTAAATTATTTCTTATCCCGGACAGCCTCCTAGAATCCTTGAGTGGCCAACATCTTTACAAATGAGTCAAATTCCAAAAAATGACTCTCGCCAAGGCGCAAAGACCGCAAAGATTTTTCTTGGCGACCTTTGCGTCTTTGCGAGAGAAATTGTCACTTTCATGCCTCGTCAGTCTGAGACCGGGTCTCGCTAGACTATTCAAGTGACTCTTGCTTCCCAGGATGCCCTGCGCATCAATGTGCTGCTCGCCAACAAACCCCAGGCGATACGCATTCACGAATCCAGCATGACACTCTATGGCCTCTCTGAAAAAGGGGAGCTGAAAGTCGAACTGAATCCGGACTGCCGCGACGAACAATACATCAAGAAGGTCAAGGAGATGCTTTCCGGATATGTGCTGGGGTCTCCCGGCGGTTATCCGGTCTATCTGCAGCGCTGGACGCGTATGGGGCAGATGCGGGATGATCATCTTGAACAGCTGCTGCTGCTGGGCGAACCCGAGGCAGTTATTGCGCTGGCCTGTGCGTCGGGGCTCAGCGATGAACTTGCGCGCAGAGCATGGTGGGTACAGGAAGATGCCGAAAATGCGCGCCGCATGCTCATCAGTGATGCTGTCAGGCAGGGTTCGATGGGGGCTGTTCTCGCCGCCTACCTGGTTGAATACCTCCCATTCGAGAGCGAGCCGGAACAGATGATGATGACGGTCGCCCTGGTGCTGCAGCCGGGGCTGATCGATGCTGGCATGAAAGCCGGCCTGTGGAAAAAATCGCAGCGAAAAAACCCCTACCTGGTTGGGTTCCTCTCCTCCTGCGCCGATTCGATTCCTGATCAACAGTCTCCATCACCATATTTCTCGCAACTTCAATCAGCGCTCGATAATGAGTATGAAAATGCAGTCGCCCAACTGTTGCTGCGAGTGATGTCTCCAGCCGGAGAGGCATTTTTGGCCACGGCGATCAAGGTGCTGAACAAGCCGACGACGCAGGAGATGGTGACCACAACCCTGGATGTGCTGGCTGACTACTTCTCAGCCATGCGGCCGCATGGCCGGGTCGATGACACCCTGGATGACTTAGAGCAGGATGCAGACGGCCATATGAAAAACAGCCCGACTGACGTGCAGGCAGTCATGCGCAAGTGTGCAGGTTGCGAACAACTGTTCTACTCCATGCGCCTCTTGTCAGGCATGAGCTACGGTGTCATCCGTCCCTGCCTGGGTGATTCCACGGCGATCGGTTCCCTGATGAGACGCAAGCTGGAGCCTGTCATGACGCCCCTGCTGCAGCATATAAAAAATTTGCAGCATGGCTAATCTTATCTCTAATTTTTTCTCGGATCGTTTATGAGTAACTTATCTGACATCACGACCAGGTTGCCCGAAATACTTCAGCAAGTGGATCGTCCTGGTGATTTTGCTACTGGCGGACGTTTTCGTTTCTACTCGCCCGGACTGGTGGTTGAAGGCATCGGTCCGATTGCCTTGCCGCTGTTGCCGATGCAGGCCGAGGCGCTGATTGCTGCGGCGCAGCCTGCGCCCTATGGCCGTGGCGAAGAGACGCTGGTGGATCGAGAAGTTCGGCGCACCTGGCAAGTCGATGCGAAGCAGTTGACCATCGAAGGCGCAGGCTGGCAAGAGAGCCTGGAGAATCTGGTTAGAAGTGTGAAGCACTCGCTTGGAGTCTATGGAGATGTTGAAACGGAGCTCTACAAACTTCTGATCTATGACGCCGGAAGCTTCTTCATCGAGCATCGCGATACGGAAAAACGGGAAGGGATGTTCGCAACACTGGTGATCGCACTTCCCTGCGACTACAAAGGCGGGGAGTTGCTGGTGCGTCACCAGGGAGAGGAGATGAGCTTTGACCTGCACTCCAATGCGGTGGATAGCGCCGGGTTTGCCGCCTTTTTTGCCGATTGCAGGCACGAGGTGCGGCCGGTCACAGCTGGCTATCGACTCACGCTGATCTATAATCTCATCCGTACGAGCCAGGGAGAGCAGCCAAAACCGGCCGACTACTCCAATGAGCAGCAACAGGCGGCAGAGCTCCTGCATGATTGGGCCAAAGCTAAACAACAGGGCGATGGGCATCTGCCGGAGAAGCTCATCTACCCGCTTGAACACGCCTATTCGCCGGCGGAGATCTCTTTCGCTACGCTGAAGAATGCCGATGCGGCGGTGGCGGAGGTATTGGTTGCCGCCGCTGCAGATAGCGATTGCGAGATCTCTCTGGCGCTGCTCTCCCTGGAGGAGGAGGGCGGGGCTGAATACTATGGCTATGGCGGCAGGCGCTCCTGGGATGAACCTGACGAAGATGATTTCGAGATTGGTGAGGTCTACGATACGATTCAGAAACTTGGCGAGTGGCGCAAACCCGACGGCAGTCAGACCAACTTGGGGGAGCTGGAATTTGACGAGGAAGAGCTCTGCCCGCCTGATCTTTTTAGTACCATGGATCCCACCGATCTCAGCTTTAGTGAGGCGACAGGAAATGAGGGGGCCTCTTTCGAGCGCAGTTACCACTTCGCTGCACTGGTGCTGTGGCCAAAAGGGAGGACCCTGGCGGTCGTCGCACACTCCGCCGGATTATCCACGACTCTTCCGCTGCTCGCTGATCTTGTCCAACAGTGGAAGCAGGGAGGGGCTGAGAACCCGGCCGCGCGCAGTGATGCACTGGAGCTGGCCGATCATATCGAGCAGCAATGGCCGAAGTCCGAATGGGAAATCCGCAACTTGAGCCGGCAAGGCGATACGGCCAGTTTTCTGACAAGTCTCTCTGGCCTTGGCGCAGTCGAAACAGCAGTTGAGTTTATCCAGCGGGTGATCATTGCCGGCGCCTATACGAAGGCAGACAATGAAGCCCTTGTGCGGGTGCTGGAGCAAATGAGCGAAGCCGGACGCAGCGAACTGCTCGATCAGTTGTTCCGCAAAAAAGCCGTGGCATGCATTGGCGCCTGTGCAGATCTGTTGCGCAGACTTGTTCATGTCGGCTTTCTTCAGGATAAGAGCGCCACTTTAGGAGATTTGTCCTCCTTTCTAACCGTGGCGTTGCCTGCCGCGGCCAGTGCAGAGAAAACGAGCTATTGGAGGCCGCCTGATTTCGTTGTAAGTGGAGATTTGGTGGCCGATTTACTGGCCGGCATAGAACCCATCGATCCTCATTCGGCTTCAATTGTGGTGGAGTGGCTGCTGACTGGGCCGCAGGATATCGATATGGATACAGTGCTATTGCCGGCGGCGCTCGATCTTCACAAGCTGGACGGGTATCAGGAGTCGGTCTCGATGATCCATCTTATTGGAACTGTTAAAGAACATTTACGCCAGCGGATTGCCGAGGCCTTGGCGTCTCCCGCAGATTGGAACCGTCCTGAAAAACTCTCTTGTCACTGTTCGCAGTGCAACGATTTGAGTTATTTCCTCGCCAATTCCATGCAAAGCGAATGGCGCTACAGAGCGGCGCAGGCGAAACGAAGTCACATGGAAACAACCATTCGAAACAGCTCTTGTGATATCGATTTTCACACCAATAAAACAGGAAGTCCGCACACCCTGGTGTGCCGGAAAAGCCAGAATAGCTACTATTCCAAGGGTAAACAGCGCAAGCGTGACGAACGGGATCTTGCGATGTTGGCGTAGCGTTAGCAGGGCAGGATGCAGGAGCAATGCGAGCGAAGCGCGGCAATCTTTTAACAATTAACTAACAAAAGAGATTGCTTTGTTCCTTGCAATGACAAATAAATATGGATTACTTTGTCATTTTTTCCTCAGCACCAACTGGCTAATGCACGGACGTATTGAGAATATGGAATTGGAGTGTCCCTGAATTTATAAAACACCCAGTAATCTCAGTACAACAACGATGACAACAACTGTTAATGCTGTTCCTATAAGACCTCTTACCATTTTATTCACCTTATCAAAGTTTATGTGGAAAATTGATCAGCTCTTTCCCTATATCAAGCTATCTGTTTGCGTCATAATACGCTGCTGCAGTATATCAGGGATTTACCATTGCAGTAGATGCGCTATTTTGAGCGCCCCTCACCATTATCCTTGTAGGCGCAGTGCGGCAATTTTTCCGTCATTGCGACCGGTTACGAAAAAAGAGTTGACTTTCTCTTTCTGGATAATTAGGCTTTAACGCAATCAATTTGTAATGACTCTGGATTCAATGGATGATGAATCTTTATAAACACTGGATGTTTTTTCTTGCGGCCCTGTTTCTGTGCAACAGCTCTGTTGCCTATTCATCTGCATCTTCAGCTGAACTTCAACTCCAGCCGCTGAAATCCTCACTGCGTTTTGCCACCTGGCAGGGCATCGAGCCGGACAAGTGGGCGACGCTGTGGCTGATCAAGCGCCATCTCTCCACGGACGCCTATTTTCTGCTAACTCCTGCGGGTGAGACTCTTCCTCTTGACACCGTGGCATTCGGGGTTCCGGGAGCATCACTGCGCCGCGCCAATCATGAGTCGATGTTTCGCCGTCTGAAACAGGCGATGAACATCGACAGCAAGGCGCTCGATGATCTTGATCAGATCATTCATGATGTCGAGGTCAACATCTGGGATGCGCCGTCGCATCCACACTCCAGCTGGTTTGAGTCCATGTACCGCCAGCTACAGGCGCGTTACGAGCGGGACCAGGTTCCCGTCGACTGTTATCTGGCCTTCTTCGATAGAACTGCTGTGCTGGCATCGCAAACCGATGCGACACCAGCAGATTATTCAGAGCAACTCTCCCTGAAATCGAAATGCCCCGGATTGCAGAAGCAGCGGCCGGAATTTGTCGCTCAACTTGATCATGTGGAGATACTGCGTGAGATCAGCCTTGGTAAAAAGGTGGTGTTTGTCGATACGCGGGAAGATGAAGAATTCAAAGAAGTGCATCTGCCGGGCGCGAAAATATTGCGCCTGCGTGATGTTGATCCTGAATCGATAGCCCCCTTCCTCGATGCAGACCTGGTCGTGCCCTATTGCGTCAAGGATTTCCGCGGATTTGAAGTCGCCAAATCGATGAAACAGCTTGGGATCAAACATGTGGCCACCCTCAGTCCCTATGGATTGAAGGGGTGGCTCAAAGCGGGGCTGCCTGTTGTGCGGACGGAGAGATCCAGTGAACGACAGGCGGCGCAGGCGCTGATGCAGTGCGCCATGGAACCCTCCGTGTGCCTGAAGGAGAATAAAAAATGAACAGGGATGCAAACAATAAAGCAGACATGAGAAATCCCCCCCAGCCCCCCTTTTCTAAAGGGGGGAGCAATGGCTGGCTGCTGTTTGTCGTGTTGCTGGTCATCGTGACTTTGCCGGCAATCATCTGGCGCCAGCAAACGGGTGATCTCGGCATCTATTTTTCACCATCGACGCCGCCGGGGCAGTTGCTCTATGTGCTGTCAAAATTGGCCGGTATGTATGCGCTGCTGTTGATCGCCTTGCAGATCATCCTGAGCCTGGCGGGCAGGCTGAAGCTGATACCGCTGCATCGCTTGCGCTTGTCTCATCCACTGCTGGGTTCTTTGGTGGTGTTGCTGGGAGTGGCGCATGCGCTGTTGTTTTTCACGGCGGTCTCGGTGCGACAGGGCGATCCGGCGTGGGGACTGCTGTTTCCGGGTTTCCGCGATTTCTATCACACACATTTGACCCTGGGGGTGTTTGGGCTGTGGATCCTGATTGCTGTGATGATCAGCGGGATCGTTCGCTTTATCAACAGGAGTTCCGCCGCGCGCATGCTGCACCGTGGGTATTGGGCATCCATTGCGCTGGTCTATATACACGCCCTTGCTGTCGGTACGGAGTCGCAGTCCCGTCTGGGATTGGCTCTCTACAGCACACTCGGAGGAGTTGTCCTGATGATGCTGGTGATGTGGCTCATCAGGCACAATAGAAGAGAGATCGTTGCATCATGATGACGATGAAATATGCTTATATAGTATTGGCGAGACGAAGTATTAGACAGACGAGGCATGAAAAAAAATCATTTTCTCTCGCAAAGACGCCAAGACCACAAAGGTTTTTCTTGGCGAGCTTTGCGTCTTCGCCTGCATGGACGCAGGTGAGGGGCGCGAGCAGGGAAGCGGAAGCTTTGCGAGAGTCATTGTTGAAATTTGACTCATTTGTAAAGACGCTGGTCACTCAAGGATTACTAGTCAGCACTCTGCTCTATTTCGGCATGGCGTCACTGGCGTGTGCCGGCCTTCCGGCGGGCTTGATGATGGTTGCTTATGACGGCGCCGCATGGCATCCCTATATTGTCAAATCCGATAGTGATGGCTGGACCAAGATCGGGGATGTGAGCGATCCGGCTTCTGTGACCTGGCAGTATGAAAAAGATGCGTTTTTGATCAAGGGAAATGACGGCAGCATCTCCAGCTATCAGCTGGATACAAAGGAGTTCAGACGGCTGCCGGCTTTTGATGAATCAACTGTCACGCAGCTGCGAGCCTATCAGGATGGAGTGGTTATGGTGCGTTTAATGGATGGCAAGAGCCGCGAAACCACCATTCTCTCCGCTGAAAGCAGTATCGATAAACCCGCTATCGACAAACCCGATGAGATCCTGCGACAGGCGTCGGCTCAGTTTCATCCCTATATTCACAATGATCAACTCTATTATGCGCATGTCTCCTGCCGGGCGGAGTGCAAACCGCTGATTCAGGAGGTGTGGCGCAAACAGCTGCAGTCGGGGCGCACGCAACAACTGACGCTGTTGAATGCAACCAGCTACCTCTACTCTGCCACTGCCGACGACCGCTATGGATTTATCAGCTCGAACCAAAGCGGCTACTACCACCTGGCGCGCCTGGATCTGCTTTCCGGTGAGATCGACTGGCTGACTGAAGGCGCGGTTACCGACAACTTTCCCAGTGTGGCGGCGGATGGAGATCTCTACTTTATTCGCCGCACACCCGTTGGAAGCCGCCTGATGAAATTGCCCGGGGCGGTGAAAAGCCGCGGAGTTGTCCCTGAAGCGATGGTCGAGCATATCCAACTGCCCGCAGATGTTCAAAAAATTCGCTACCTGGAGCTGAATCAATCATGAAGGATCTCTATTACACAATTTCACGTACTGCAGCAGTTCTGATTATAGTGTTGTCACCCTGTCTCTCTGCAGATACCGCTCCTGTCGCTGCAATTGGAGACTACGCCAGTGACAGTTTTGCACCTGTGCGGGGAGAGAGGTTTTCAATCCCTGTTCAGGTGAATGATCCCGCAGAGGTGAAAGAGATCAAAGTCGAAATTCGCAGCAGCGACGATGATCTGATGCGCACGCTCGCGCTGGCGGATATCACGCCGGATACCAGGGATTATTCTGTGCAGTGGGATGGGCGGGATGATGCCGGCAGCATCGTTCCGGATGAAGCCTACTCGCCGGTTATTATTGTCACTACGCAATCGAATGAGACGCAGACCATTGCGGCGCAGGATTCGAGTGGTGGTGAGGAGGTGTACGATTTTGAAAAAGCGATTCGCCCCGGCGTGATCGAATATACCCTGCCGGCGGCCAGCCGCATGCTGGTGCGCTCGGGAATAAAAAACGGCCCCATGCTGCGTACCCTGATTGACTGGCAGCCGCGCACGGCGGGATTTCATGCCGAACGCTGGAATGGACGCGACAAAGATGACGTGGTCGCCATCGAGCAGAATCCTGATGTCGGCTACCTGATCGTCGGTTATGAGCTGCCCCGCCACAGCATCATCACCCATGGAAACAGCAGTGAGAGCTATCGGGACTATCGTGAACGCCACAACTTGCCGCTCAAGCAGGCTGGCTATGAACAGCGGGCGCTGGAGCGCAACGGCAGGGTGCTGCGACAGGAGGCTTATCAACCCATATTGCAGCAGAAGAGTCCGCGCATCGATGTCACTCTTCTGACAACAGAAAGACGTCAGCCGGCGCAGCATGTCAAAGTCCTGGAGGAGATGCTCACCGAGGTCAAACTGCATCCGCTTGACGAGATCTATCTGGACCAGGAGCGCTATGAGATCAGTTTTTTTGTCGATCACGCCTTTATTGCCGAAGAGGAGCAGGGGTATGTGCCATTCACATGGCGCTGGTCGCCGGGGCGTCTGGGGATCAAGCCGGGGGAGCATCTGCTGACAGTGAATGTCTCAGGCTATAACGGCCAGGTGGGTGT
>JAUVEG010000217.1 GCA_030594925.1 Gammaproteobacteria bacterium | reverse complement strand
GGTGCATGGGATAACGCCAAGAAATACATCGAAGATGGCAATCACGGCGGTAAAGGTTCCGATGCCCACAAGGCGGCGGTAACCGGTGATACTGTAGGCGACCCCTACAAGGATACCGCAGGTCCGGCGGTCAACCCGCTGATCAAGATCATCAATATCGTTGCTTTGATGATCATTCCTCTGCTTGCCTGATCAGGTAGCTATGGAATAAAAAACCTCTCCTTTTGGAGAGGTTTTTTTTGGCCTGCGATAATCTACTGTAAACCAATTTTTTACCACGAAAGTCACGAAAAACACGAAAAGTGAAGGCAAATTTGTAGCATCTCAATAACACCGTGCATTGATCGAGCGAATACAGGATTATGTGTCATTTCGACCGAAGGGAGAAATCTTAAAGCGCCCGGGTGAATGCGCAGACCCAGGATTTCTCCCTACGGTCGAAATGACAGTATGGGGGATTTGCACGGTGTTATTGATGTGATACATGGTTTTTTCGTGTGGTTCGTGACTTTCGTGGTTATCTCTTTTCAGATGTCTCCTGGATTGAAATGCAGTTGCAGAAACCCCATCTCTGTTGTACTGGAAATCATTGAGTTCATCCTATGTCTGATCATCTTCACATCGTCTGCCCGCATTGCCGGGGAATCAACCGCATTCCCGCAGCCCGCCTGAGTGATCATCCGAAATGCGGGAAATGCGGCCAACCGCTGTTCCAGGCAAAGCCGCTGGAAGTCGACGAGGCTGCTTTTCAGCGTCAAATCAGTCGTTCGGATGTGCCGCTGCTGGTGGATTTTTGGGCCGAGTGGTGTGGTCCCTGCAAAATGATGGCGCCGATGTTTGCACAGGCGGCAGTAGATCTGGAGCCGCAGGTGCGGCTGCTGAAGGTCGATACCGAGAAGAATCAGAATCTTGCGGCGCAGTTCGATATCCGCAGTATTCCTACCATTGCCATCTTCAAGGGAGGCAGGGAGGTGGCGCGCCAGGCGGGTGCGATGCAGGCACAGCAGTTGATTCAGTGGGTGAGGGGGGTGGTGTGAGGTTTTAGGTTTTAGGTTTTAGGTTGTTAAGTCTCAGGTATTGCCGGATTTCGCTAACGCTCATCCGGCCTACGGATTCGAACCCTAAAACCTAAAACCTAAAACTTAAAACCTAGAGTAATATCTCTTGCCGAAGGAGGGGCAACTAACGTAAAATTCCATCAGTTTACCCATTTGGGTTTTTTACGGGGCGGCTTCATAGGGCCCCGTTTTTTGTGTGCCTGTTTTAAGAGGATGGCCGGTGAATAACTCCGCACTTCTGGTTCTGGAAGATGGCAGTCTGTTTCGTGGCGAATCGATCGGCGCCGACGGGGAATCCGTGGGCGAAGTGGTATTCAATACTTCGATGACAGGCTATCAGGAGATTTTGACCGACCCCTCCTATCGGCGACAACTTGTTACCCTGACCTATCCGCATATCGGCAATACCGGCATCAATAGTGAAGATGAAGAGTCTTCAGCTGTGCATGCCGCAGGCCTGATTATTCGTGACCTGCCGATGACAGCCAGCAACTGGCGTTCTGAGGAGTCGCTGCAGAATTACCTGAAGCGCCACAACATCGTGGCGATCGCCAATATTGATACCCGTCGTCTGACAACGATTTTACGCGAGAAGGGTGCGCAGAACGGCTGTTTGATCACCGGTGCAAACATCGACGAGTCACGGGCTCTTGCCGCTGCACAGGACTTTGCAGGTCTAAAGGGTATGGATCTGGCAAAAGAGGTCACTACCACAGCCGGCTATTGCTGGGATCAGGGCGTCTGGTCTCTGGAAAATGGCTACCAGCTTGTTGATGATGCACAGCATGATTTTCATGTGGTGGCCTATGATTTTGGCGTCAAACGCAATATTTTACGCATGCTGGTGGAGCGCGGCTGCAGGGTGACAGTGGTTCCGGCACAGACCCCGGCGCAGGATGTGCTGGCAATGTCTCCGCATGGCATCTTTCTCTCCAATGGCCCGGGTGACCCCGAGCCCTGCGTCTATGCCGTCGAGGCAATTCAGCAGTTGCTGGAGACCAATATCCCCATCTTTGGCATCTGTCTCGGGCATCAGCTGCTGGGACTTGCCTGCGGTGCAAGTACTGTGAAGATGAAGTTTGGTCATCATGGCGCCAACCATCCGGTACAGGTCATCGAGACCGGTGAAGTGATGATTTCCAGCCAGAACCATGGTTTTGCAGTGGATGAGGAGAGTCTGCCGCCGCATCTCGAGGCGACTCACCGATCACTCTTCGATGGCTCCCTGCAGGGGATACATCATACACACAAGCCTGCTTTCAGTTTTCAGGGACATCCTGAGGCCAGCCCCGGGCCGCATGATGTCGCGCCGGTATTTGATCATTTTATTGACTTGATGAAAGAGTCGATGTGACTCTCTGAATAATTGACAACCTCACAAATGCGTCAAATTTCGATGATAACTCTCGCGAAGCCGCAAAGTTCGCCAAGAAAAACCTTTGCGGTCTTAGCGCCTTGGCGAGAGAGAATGATTTTTTCACGCCTCGTCACTCTGAGACCAGGTCTCGCTAGTCATAAATCATGAATAGAAGCAGATATGCCTAAACGCAGCGACATTCACAGCATCTTGATCATTGGCGCAGGGCCGATCGTAATTGGCCAGGCGTGTGAATTTGATTACTCCGGCGCGCAGGCGTGCAAAGCATTGCGTGAAGAGGGTTACCGGGTAATTCTGGTCAACTCCAATCCGGCGACTATCATGACCGACCCGGATATGGCCGATGCGATCTACATCGAGCCGATCAACTGGCAGACACTCGAGGCGATTATCGGCAGGGAACGCCCGGATGCGCTGCTACCGACCATGGGCGGGCAGACTGCGCTGAATTGTGCACTCGACCTGGTGCGTGAAGGGGTGTTGGAAAACTACGGCGTCGAGATGATCGGCGCCAGCCGCGAGGCGATTGACAAGGCGGAGGATCGCGACCTGTTTCGCCAGGCGATGCGAAAAATCGGTCTGGATATGCCGCGCTCGGCAATCGCCCACAGTCTTGAAGAGGCGATTCAGGTACAGGGGCAGATTGGTTTCCCTACCATTATCCGTCCCTCCTTTACGATGGGCGGCAGCGGCGGCGGCATCGCCTACAATCGCGAAGAGTTTGAGGGGATCTGCAAGCATGGACTCGATCTCTCACCGACCAACGAGCTGCTGATCGAAGAGTCGATCATGGGCTGGAAAGAGTATGAGATGGAGGTGGTGCGCGACCACAAGGACAACTGCATCATCATCTGCTCCATCGAAAACTTCGATCCCATGGGGATACACACCGGTGACTCCATTACCGTCGCCCCCGCACAGACGTTGACAGACAAGGAGTATCAGATCATGCGCAACGCCTCTCTGGCGGTGCTGCGTGAGATCGGCGTCGACACCGGCGGTTCCAACGTGCAGTTTGCGATCAATCCTGAAGATGGACACATGATCATCATCGAGATGAATCCGCGCGTCTCGCGCTCTTCTGCGCTGGCATCCAAGGCGACCGGTTTTCCGATCGCAAAAGTGGCGGCAAAACTGGCGGTGGGCTATACCCTGGATGAGCTGCGCAATGAGATTACCGGCGGCGTCACACCGGCATCCTTTGAACCGGCTATC
>JAUVEG010000087.1 GCA_030594925.1 Gammaproteobacteria bacterium | reverse complement strand
CCCTCCTCGTCCACCACCAGCGGATTGATCTCGATGAGGCTGGCGTCCTTCTCCATAAAGAGCTTGTAGAGCGCCTGCATGATCGCCTGCAGTTCACGTATCTGCACGCCCTCGAGGCCATAGGCAAAGGCAACCTGGCGGCACTGAAATGGCTGCAAACCAACCACCGGGTTGACAGAGATGGTGATGATCTTCTCAGGCGTGGCGGCCGCCACCTCCTCGATATTCATGCCGCCGGCCTGTGAGGCCATGAAAGCGACACGCCGCGTGGCGCGATCCACCAGTACACTCAAGTAGAGCTCTGTTGCAATCGCCGTGGGCTTCTCGATCAATACCTCGTGAACAGGCAGCCCTTCGGCGCCTGTCTGGTGCGTCGTCAGCACCGAACCCAGCAAGCGCTGCGTCTCGCTGCGCGCCTGCTCCAGGCTATCGACCAGCACCACGCCGCCGGCCTTGCCTCGCCCGCCGGTATGCGCCTGCGCCTTCACCACCCAGCGACTGCCACCCAGCGACTCTGCGGCATTCTCCACATCTGCTGCATCACTGATAGGGACGCCATCAGGAACAGGAATCGCATAGTTGCGGAACAGCCCTTTGGATTGGTATTCGTGTAGATTCATTGGATAGCCTTCATAATTCTTGTTTTCAACAGACATTTTCAGGCAAATCTGAAGTCAAATCAAATCATACCCGAGCATTGTGCTATTGAGAAGATTAACATGCGGTGCAATGTGCAAAGCTTATTGCGCCAGGTTGCGAAATATATTTCATTTATTGTTGACGGCTATTCTGAGACAATCTGTTAAATTCCCCCGGGACATCCATCGTGTTCAGAACCGCTATTCTCATCATCACCATCGCCCTGCTGGTTATGTTCTTCAATTCATGGCTGAAACTGCGCGCCCAAAGACCGCCTGCCAAAAAATCCAAACCGAAAAAGATCAGGAATGAGCCCATGGTGCAGTGTGAGTATTGTGGTATCCACGTACCGAAATCGCGCGCCATCCAGGCCGATGGCCACAGTTTTTGCAGTCGCAAACACAGGAAGGCCCATGCTAAATCATTAAATCATGATGAATGAGCAAAAACGCACACTTCTTGATACACCGTCACTCCCTTTGAAAAAAAGAGGCGCACCTAACCTCCCCCATTTGAAGAGAGTAAGCGCACTAAACCTCCCCCCCTTTTTTAAAGGGGGGCCGGGGGGATTTAGATATCGACAAAATCGCCCCAACTAGATGAGCAGCGACCAACAACTTCTGGAGCAGCAACAGCGTGACAGGGAGCTCATTGTCCGTGTCTATGTTCTCTATCGCCTGCTGATTGCCAGCGCATTACTGGCATTGGCTGTGCTGCCTGAATTCAGCTCGCTGATGAACATCGAGCCGCACCCCTGGTTTTCACTCTCTGCCGCTCTCTATATGGCGACCGCCATACTGACTGCCACCATCGTTTTCAAACATTACACCACCCAGGAGTCATCCACACGCTTAATGCTGTGGTCCGACATTTTGCTGCTACCGCTGATCATGATCAGCGCCGGTGATTTTGCATCCAACATCGGCTTGCTTCTCGCCCTCTCGTTTCTCCTCGGCAGCCTGCCGTTGCAGCATAGTTATACAATGCGCGCCCTGGCGGCAACGATTTTACTCGTCATTGCGTACTGGTTCAGCCAGCATTTCTCTACCGGGGCCAATCTCTCATTAAAAAACAGCGCCATCCTGGGAGTCGCCTATCTGATGCTCGGCTTCTTCTCGGCAATGCTGGCAAGGCACCTGAATATCTCGGAGAAGATCGTCCTGCAACAGCACCTCAGCCTGAAGAATCAAATCGATCTCAACGCCTTTATCATCCAGCAACTGCATAGCGGCGCACTGGTTGTCGATCACAACCATCGCATACAGTATGGCAATGAATCGGTATGGCGAATGCTTGGCAGGCGCCCTGAAGAGGCATACAGTCAATTAAAAACCATCTCTCCTGAACTGGAGCACGTGTTGCAGCAGTGGGAAAATTCAACGCAGAATCGGCTGCAGGAGTCCACCCGGATTCCATTCAATCATGGGGCAGCGGTACGCTTTTGCGGATTCGGTCCCAAAGCCCAAAGCGGCATCCTGATTACACTGGAGGATCAAAGTGAGATCGACAAACAGGCGCAACAGATAAAGCTGGCGTCATTGGGAAAACTGACAGCAGGTGTTGCCCATGAGATTCGCAACCCCCTCAGCGCCATCCACCAGGCCGCACAACTGCTCGAAGATTCATCACAACAAGATTCTCAACAGATGCGCCTGCTTGAGATCATTCAGACAAACACCAGGCGCATGAACAGGCAAGTCGAGGAGATTCTGCAACTGTCTCGACGCACCCCAAACAGGAAAACCCTGCGGCTAAAGCAGTGGCTGCCACCACTGATCGATGAATTCAGAAGCTCTTCACTACCCAATAGCAGTAGTCTGTCGCTGGAAATCCCTGACACCCTCTGCTCTATATCCTTCGATTCTGATCAGCTGCGCCAGGTACTGGTAAATCTAATCACCAATGCACAACAGCACAGCAAGCGGGCAGAAGGAGAGTTAATCATCTCAGTGCGTGTTGCTTGTCCCGATGCAGGCGGCATCACCACAATTGATGTTTCAGACAACGGCGCGCCTATCCCGCAGGAGCAGATCGGACAACTCTTCGACCCGTTTTTTACAACCCACAACAGCGGCACCGGCCTGGGGCTTTACCTATCGCGTGAACTCTGCCTGAATAATGGCGCAAATCTTGAATTTATCCCAAGGGAAAACAGCAACACTTTTCGAATCTCGGGGAGTCAGTGACAAGCCCCAGGGGACTCTGAAAACATACAGCGCAACTCTTGAACGAGATAAAAATTCATGTAGACAAAGAAAAACAACCCGGCATGTTTTGGCTCACCGGCTCTCAAAAATTCCACTTAATGAAAGGAGTTACTGAAACCCTTGCAGGGCGGATGGCTATTATTGACTTTTCCAGAATATGGGCAGAGTAAGGAAATTTACTACTCGATTTTCGAGCATTTTTCATTCTATAGTTTGTCATTTAGACGCCACTAAGCAGAAAACGCCCGTGCCGCCCGGTGGGCCGTAGACGCTGTGTTTAGTAGGAGTAATAGCCAGCCACTAAACCTATGCACGGGATTATTGAGAAATAACGCAATATGCAATGACTGTTTGCGCCCTGTGCTCTCAATGACGCATCAAAGGGTTCACAACCTCAACTCCTTCTATCAACTGCCCTGAGTTAAGATCTTCGCTTAAAAGTATCTTGACGTTGCCCTGGATGGCTGTTGCCAGAATAAGCGCGTCCCAAAATGAGAGTTGATTCCTCTCCTGGATTTCCGAAGCAAATCCGACAAGTCGGGGCGTGATCAATTCTACCTGCCATGCCGCATAGTTATTGATAATTCGCCGGGCACGGCTGAATGAGAGAGGCTTGGGGATTTTCCTGGTAACATTGACGTAGAACTCCTGCATCACCTGCGTGCTGATGACGCCCTCTCCACAATCCCAAAGATCTCGAAGCTTTTGTTTGCAAATAGCATGTTTATCACCCGCTTCGGTATCATAAGCATAGATCAGAATATTTGTATCGACAAAAATGTTACCGGTCATAGAGCGCTTCCCTGTCCAGAGGATTCCCCCCTAACTGCAACCCCTGTTCAAGATCACCAATCGCTCTCAGTCTTGCTTGCCTGTATTCCCGATCGTGCTCTACAAGTCGGGCCAGTTCCTGCGCAAGCAATGCGCTGACAGAGAGCGACCTTTGAGCCGCCAGCACCTTTGCATCTCGAATAACGGCTTTTTCCAGTGATAACGTAATATTCTGCTTCATTGTGACTCCCGCCCCTCGTACACGCATTTCTTTGTAACACGTAAAATACGTGCAGTCAAATTGCACCACTACAGAATCTCTTGCAAAAACCCGCCATGCTGGCGAATGCCGGTATCCAGGGAAAGCGGCACTCATAGCTGGTAGGATCCCGGTATGCGCCGGGATGGCGGTGGCATTTGATTTAACTTAGTGCCATTCTGTTCTGACCCCAATTATTCATGCCATCATAATATTTGCAATGTGGCATATTGACAAATTGTGTGCCACAATATCTATTGCATGGCATGAGGATTCATAAATGACCACCACAACATCATCGAATGAGGTACTTCTCGGCGCACAGGGACGCGTGGTTATACCGGCAGCCCTGCGAAAGGCCCTGGATCTTAAGCCCGGAGAGCGACTCATCGCGCGAAAGGAGGGAGAGAGCCTGGTGCTGGAACGACGTGAGGTCACTGAAAAGAGACTTTGGAAGATGTTTTCTCACATTCCCAAAAACGTCAGTCTGGCGAATGAAATAATCGCAGAACGGCATGTAGAAGCGCAACGCGACAGCAGAGAAGAGTGAATCCTGTACTCGACGCCTCTGCGCTATTGGCATATCTCCATCAGGAACCAGGATGGGAAGAAGTTCAAGCTGTTATTGGCGAGAGTTGCATCTGTGCCGTGAATTGGTGTGAAGTCGCCCAGAAAACGAAACAAAAAGGGATGGCTATAGAGAAAGCACGAAGCCTGCTCGAAGAACTTGGCCTGACAATTACTCCATTTTCCACTGAACAAGCCGAGCGTGCGGCTCATTTATGGGAAACGTCCCGGCAACATGGCCTCTCTCTGGCAGACCGTGCTTGCCTGGCCCTCGCCATCGAACAGAACTCTCCCCTACTAACAACCGATCAAGTGTGGAGCAAACTGGATCTGGGTATAGAAATTCGCTTGCTGCGGTGAATACTGAGAGTGCCGAGAATGGGAAAGTTATTTTCCCCTACGATGACGCGCATGTGGATTTCAGGTTGAGCGGTGTTGCTTGAAGCCTATAATCTCAACAACCCCTGCAGTGATAGAAAAAATGGGAGATCCGCCTGTGACACAATGCGCGGGTATATTGCGCCTTGTGTTTGAACAACATTGCTGCGCGTATCATCAACATTATTCCGGACAACTCCTTAGAGTGTCTTTTCCACACCCCCAATAAGTCGACTCCAAGCCAGTATTTGCATCTATCACAGCTGCATTATATTACCATTTCAATTAGTTAGCGTGGTCCAGCCCCTTGCACCATACCTACACGGACAGCGTATACGCGCTTTTGTTGACAGATTCAATATCTTGACATATGCTTAAGCATATACGTTATTCCAGAGAGTGATGACAATGCAATCTGAACGACATGTGCGTCTGTTTCGCAATGGCAGCAACCAGGCGTTGCGCATTCCCCGGGAGTTTGAGCTGGAGGGGAATGAGGCGATTCTTCACAAAGAGGGGGACAAGCTTATCGTGGAACCCGTCAGAAAAGGCAGGCTTCTTGCTTTGCTTGATACACTGAAGCCAATTGATGAGACCTTTCCTGATATCGATGAAAACCTGGCGCCGCTGGATAACGTGGAACTTTGATCATGAAGCCCCGTTACCTGCTGGACACCAATATTGTTTCTGATCTGGTGCGGCACCCTCAAGGCAGAGTGGCGAAAAGGATTGCATCAGAGGGAGAGAAAAGTATTTGCACCAGCATCGTGGTGGCAGCTGAATTGCGTTTCGGCGCCAACAAGCGCGGTTCTGTGCGATTGACTACGCAACTGGAAGCGATTCTCTCGGCCATGGAGATACTGCCTCTGGAGGAACCGGCCGACCATCGATATGCAGAACTTCGCACCTCTCTGGAGAGTAGAGGAACGCCGATAGGGCCAAATGATATGCTCATTGCAGCCCATGCCCTCGCGCTGGATTGTATAGTGATAACAGCCAATGAGGGTGAATTTACCCGGGTACCCGGATTAAGAGTGGAGAACTGGCTGGAAAAGCAATAAGCAGGGATGCATGGCGACTCTGATTGGTAGTTGTCATTTTATCCATCCATATCTGTCATTTTATCCACCCATATCCACACCCGAACTGATAGAGCAAAAGAATTCCTTGGGAGTATTGTGTTCTGACCCCAGTTTTCTTGGCTCATCAACATAGCGTTTGATAAAGGCTGAAGTATCAAAAAACAGTTTCACCTGCCCTTCTCCCTGTCAGCAATGATCTCTTCGCTGAGCAACAAACCCTTGAGGTTTATGCGGTTTGAAGGCGAATTTTTCCACGCAGGCGCTCGAGACGGAACGGGAACGAGATCACCAATGGGTCGCCCGTTACGATAGATACGCACAGT
>JAUVEG010000104.1 GCA_030594925.1 Gammaproteobacteria bacterium | reverse complement strand
TTGCGCATAGCTGTGGATCATTGTGCCGAAGAAGATGACGGAACGTTTGACGCGGGCGCCGGAGATAATGACTCCCCCGGCGACCATTGAATCAATCGCTTCGCCGCGTCGTCCTTTATCGTCAAAAACAAACTTTGCCGGTGGATGCTGGGTCTGGTAGGTCCAGATCGGCCAGTTGCGGTCGTAGAGATTGAGCTCCGGATCGACAGAGCAGAGATCCATAGTTGCTTCCCAGTAGGAGTCGACTGTACCCACATCACGCCAGAAATCAGGATTGCCCTCCTCATTGAGGAATGGATAGGCGATCGCTTTGTGGTTGTTAATGGAGTTTGGAATGATGTCCTTGCCGAAATCATTTGATGACGTTTCATCATCGGCATCGTGCATCAGGGCGTTGTAGAGGAATGATGAGGAGAAGATATAGATCCCCATGGATGCCATTGCAGTGCCGGGTTTGCCTGGGATGGAGTCAGGCTCGGAGGGTTTCTCCGTGAATTGGGTGATGTTCAGCTCTTCATCGACGGACATTACGCCAAAACCGGTTGCCTCTTCACAGGGGACTTCAATACAGCCGACAGTGAGGTCAGCTTCGGAGAGAACGTGCTTCATCAGCATCTTGGAGTAATCCATGGTGTAGATGTGATCCCCGCCGAGCACGATGACATAATCCGGAGAGTGGCGGTGCATGATATCGATATTTTGATAGAGGGCGTCCGCAGTCCCCTTGTACCACTCCTTCTTCGCAGTACGCTGCTGAGCAGGCAATATCTCGACAAATTCACCAATCTCGGCGCGCATAAATCCCCAGGCGCGGTGCAGGTGGCGAATCAGTGAGTGGGATTTGTACTGAGTCAATACTCCGATGCGTCGCAGGCCGGAGTTGATGCAGTTGGAGAGTGCAAAATCAATAATGCGGTATTTGCCACCAAATGGCACGGCAGGTTTAGCCCGCCATTTGGTCAATCCTTTGAGGCGAGATCCCTCGCCGCCGGCAAGCACCAGCACCAGCGTCTTGCGCGTATATTCGGTCGCAGTTTTGGTGTCGACATAATATTGATAGAGCTTGCTTTGGGTGACCCTTGATGACTCTTTGGCCATGATTATGACTCCGTATCATTGAGTGGCATATGTACAACAATTTTCGTAGTGCGGATAAGCGTCAGCGCACCCACCATGTTTTTTGCGCATTGCCGGGTGCGCTGTTGCTTATCAGAACTTCATATTTATTCAAATTTTCCCTGGTCAATTTCTTTCTGCTAGCTGTCTATTCTCTTGCAAACCCTGATTTAGTGCAAATTCAATTACTCCTTTCAGGCCTGTATTTTCATCAGTGACCAGATAGAGAGGGGTTTGTAACGCCAGTGAACTCATGCGTCCCTTGTCCAGAAATGCATCGAGAAAAAATTCGGACTGCAGCCACCAGGCTGTCTTTGCCGTGACTCCGCCGACCAGATAGATCCCCCCGGTGGGACGAAACATCAGCACGATATTTCCGACAAAGGCTCCAAAAATGGTGGCGTAGAGGCGCATCGCCGTAACTGCAGCAAGATTACTCCCCTGCATGGCCTGTTGATTGACCCAGCCGGCAGTGACCTCGTCGCCATTTGACTCTTTGCAAAAGTTGTATAGATCTATCAGCCCGGGGCCTGAGAGAATTCGCTCATAGGAGACGCGGTCATATTTTTTTTCGAGATAATCATGCAACTCCTCCTGTATGTCATCTCCGGGTGCAAAATCGACGTGCCCGCCCTCGGTTGCAAAGGCGCGGAAATTTGTTTGCAGCCAGTGCATATAGGCGACCCCAAGGCCGGTTCCGGCGCCGATGACTGCACGCGGTCCCAGAGGCTCTAGCGGAGCATCATTGAGAGTGATCAGTTTTGACGCATCGACGACCGTTGTTCCCAGCGCTGCCGCCTGGAAGTCATTGATGAAGAGAACCTCCCTGATATTGAACTGCTCGCCGAGATGCTTTCGCCGCAGGGTCCAGTCGATATTTGTCAGTTTGACACTCTCGCCCTTGACCGGCGCCGGGAGGGCGAGACACAACAGTGAGATTTCAGGAATTTCACCACACTCGCCAATAAAGGCTGCCAGCAGGGTTCCAAAATCCGCAAACAAGGCGTTGACATAGCTTTGCTGTTGGCGGATGAGAGCTTGACCTGTCGCAGGGCGCTCGATCCATGCCAGTCGACTGTTGGTTCCGCCAATGTCTGCAACGATGATGTTCATGATGCTATAGGATTGCCGCGGTTACTGCGCCCATCCTTGGCCTCCACCCTACGGGCCGCACTTCGTGCGTTCAAAACCACTCCCGGTGTTTTTGTTGCTCGCAATGACAGCTTGTTGAAATTTGATGCATTTGCAAAGGTGTGGGTTACCCAGGGGTTACCAGCATACACTGCTGATGTGACAATAGTGTTGCGCAGGATCACCTTCACAGCAAATGTTGACGGCAATAGTCGATTAATCCGGTGGTGGAGTTGTCATGTTTTCCAGCCGGCGTGTCAGACTCCAACTCCTTTTCGATGACTCCCGCCAGCTGCTTGCCCAGTTCGACGCCCCACTGGTCAAAAGAGTTGATGCCCCATATCACACCCTGCACGAATATCTTGTGCTCGTAGAGGGCGATCAGGCTGCCGAGGCTTTGCGGAGTCAATTTGTTGATCAGAATCGTGTTGGTTGGCTTGTTGCCGGGAAAGACCTTGTGTGCTACCAGTGAGTCAGGCGTATCCTGCGCCACTTCAGCGGCGGTTTTTCCCTTCATCAGCGCTTCGGTCTGGGCAAGGCAGTTGGCCAGTAGAATTGTGTGATGCTCCCCAATCGGGTTGTGAGACTCGAGTGGAATAATAAAATCTGCAGGGATCATCTGGGTGCCCTGGTGAATCAACTGGTAAAAGGCATGTTGACCATTGGTGCCGGGCTGCCCCCAGATGACCGGGCCACTGTCATAATCGAGATACTCTCCAGCGATAGTGACTCTCTTGCCGTTGCTCTCCATGTCTGCCTGTTGTAAATATGCGGGCAGCAGGCGCAGGGTATGGTCATAGGGCAGAATGACCTGGCTTGTAGCAGCAAAAAAGTTGCGATACCAGATGCCGATCAACGCCATCAGCACCGGCAGGTTGTTTTCAAAGGGCGTCTCACGAAAATGGAGGTCCATCTCGTGGGCGCCATTGAGAAGCTGTTTGAAATTCTCCATTCCAATGGTGAGCGCAATGGGCAGACCAATGGCCGACCAGAGTGAGTAGCGTCCACCGACCCAGTCCCAGAATTCAAACATGTTGTCGGTGTCGATGCCAAATGCTTTGACAGCAGCAGTGTTGGTCGAGACAGCAACGAAATGGTGTTTGATCACCCCTTCATTATTCCCGCAGTGATCCAGAAGCCACTGCCTGGCTGTATGCGCGTTGGTCATGGTCTCCCTGGTGGTGAATGTCTTGGAGGCGATGATGAACAGCGTGGTTTCGGGGTTGAGCTTGTTGAGCGTCTCCATCATGTCGGAACCATCGACATTGGAGACAAAGTGGGCATGCATCCCCTCTATCCAGTAGGGTCTGAGGGCGGTTGTCACCATGTGCGGGCCAAGATCCGAACCACCGATGCCGATATTGACAATATCCGTGAATTTTTTGCCGCTGAAACCCCTCAGGGTTCCATCATGGACAGCCTCCGTGAAGTTTTGCATCTGTTCCAGCACAGCGTTAATACCGGGCATGACATCATTGCCTTCCACCATGACCGGGGTATTGGAGCGGTTGCGAAGAGCGACATGCAGCACTGCTCGCTGCTCTGTGGTGTTGATCTTTTCACCCGTAAACATCTTCCTGATTGCATCATCGAGATGAGACTCTGATGCCAGCGTAGTCAGTAGCTTGAGAGTTTCATCGGTGATCCGGTTTTTCGAGTAGTCCAGCAGCAGTTCATTGAATTGCAGCGAGTAGCGATCGAATCGATCACTCTCCTGATCGAACAGATCGCGCAGGTGCAGTTTTTTGACCTGTTGATAGTGATCCTGAAGCTTGCCCCAGGCGGGGAGTGTTGTCAGTTGTGGCGTACTCATTTAATTCACCGGAAAACAAATGCTTATTGTGTAGGAGAAGTTACGCAGAAGTCTGTACCTCGATGGGTTCAAGCTTCCAGATCTCGTTGTTGTAGTCAGAAATGGTGCGGTCAGTGGAGAAAAATCCACTGCTGGCTGTATTGCGGATACTCATCTGTATCCAGTGTTCCCGATCGCGGAAAGCCGCTGCCGCCATCTCCTGGGCATCGATATAGCTGCCGAAGTCCGCCAGGGTCATCCAGGGGTCATGTGGGGTTTTCATCGAGGCGATCAGGTCATTGAAGATGCCTGGTTCATAGGTGTTGAAATGGCCGCTTTCGAGCAGTCCCATGACAGCGGCGAGCCGTGGTTCGTTGTCGATCAGCGCCAGGGGATTGTAGCGGTAGCGGAGTTCCTCCACTTCGTTCTCACGCAAGCCGAAGAGGAAAAAGTTCTCCTCCCCGACGGCATCGAGGATCTCGATATTGGCGCCGTCGTAGGTACCGATCGTGACTGCGCCATTCATCATGAATTTCATGTTGCCGGTGCCGGATGCCTCTTTTCCGGCCGTCGAAATCTGCTCTGAGAGATCTGTGCCGGGGGCAATAATCTCCATGCTTGAGACGCAGTAGTTGGGGAAAAAGACGACTTTCAGCAGGTCTCCGACGTCCGGATCATTGTTCACTACATTGGCGACATCACTGATCAGCTTGATGATATTTTTCGCCATGACATAGCCTGGCGCCGCCTTGCCGCCAATGAGAACACAACGATTGGTCCAGTTTTGAGTGTCGCCATGCTTGATGCGGCTGTAGAGATGGATGATGTGCAGAACATTGAGTAGTTGGCGCTTGTATTCGTGAATGCGCTTGACCTGGACGTCAAACATGGCATCGATGCTAAATTTGACGCCGCACTCCTGCGCTACAAGATCAGCCAACCGCTGTTTGTTCTGCTGTTTGATCTGATGCCAGCGCTGCTGGAATTTTGAGTTCCTTTTTGAAGCATAGCCATTGAGGGTTTTAATATTAGAGAGATCAGCAATCCAATCGGGACCGATGGTCTCGGAGATAAATTCGCTCAGCAGGGGATTTGCGTGGGCAATCCAGCGTCGAGGTGTCACACCATTGGTCTTGTTATTGAATTTCTCCGGCCACATCTGGTAAAAATCATGGAACAGTCCACTTTTGATCAATGCAGAGTGCAGCGCGGCCACACCGTTCACGGAGAAACTGCCGACAATTGCAAGGTAGGCCATGCGTACAGATTTTTGATCTCCCTCTTCAATAATCGACATACGCTGCATACGCGAGACGTCGCCGGGCCAGCGCATTGCCACCTGATGCAGGAAGTCCGCATTGATTCTATAGATAATCTCCAGGTGACGCGGCAGCAGCTTTTCAAACAGCCTCACAGGCCATCTCTCCAATGCCTCGGGAAGCAGCGTGTGGTTGGTGTAGGCCATGGTCCGGGTGGTGATCTGCCAGGCCTTGTGCCAGCTGAGACGCTTCTCATCCACGAGG